>WTJX01000394.1:0-243 GCA_011524675.1 Cytophagales bacterium | reverse complement strand
ATTAGTGATTAGAGATTAATAAACTTTATACTAAAGACTTTGTACTTAAGACTCTGTACTTTATACTAAAGACTTTGTACTAAGGACTTTGTACTTTGTACTCTATACTTAAGACTTTGTACTATATACTAAAAAACATAAAAGTCCATCAAAGCAAAAACTTTTTTCAATTTAAGCGTATCATCTTGCGGGAATAGTTATCTTTGCCGAGTTTTTGGGAATTGGCTCTTATGATTTTAAAAA
>WTJX01000240.1 GCA_011524675.1 Cytophagales bacterium | reverse complement strand
AGCATAATCATCGATCAACTCAATATCTTATCAGAAAAATATAATTTGGATTATATTAAAATTGGACTTATTGAAAACCTATCTTTGATAAAAACGTTTCATAACTTATGTCCAAAAGCAAAGATTATTTGGGATCCTATCATCAAGGCAAGTGCGGGTTTTAGCTTTCATAGCATGACTTCTCAGAAGCAGTTAGAAGAAGCAGCAAATCTTTGCTATTTGATTACTCCAAACCTAGTAGAGTGGGAACAGATAGGAGCAATCATTAAGGGAAAAACAAATATTTTGCTGAAAGGAGGACATGCCAACGATCATGCAAATGATGAGTTGATGTTTGAGGATGGTGCAAGCCTTAGGTTGTATGGCAAAAGAATAGAAGTAACCGAAAAACACGGGAGCGGTTGCGTATTATCTACAGCGATTACCTCATATTTGGCACAAGGCTACGGGCTAGGCGATGCTTGCCAAAAGGCAAAAGAATACATCACTACTTTTTTGAAAAGCACAGATGGCTTGCTAGGAATACATAAAGTCCATAGTTCATTGCAAAATGCTTTGTCAACTTGAAAACAAGGACGCTCAAATAGATTAAAACTACAAACGAAAATACGCTATGTCACAAATACCAGTTGTTACAGATACTTTTTGGAAAAAACTGATTAACAAAGAAATAGAGCATGAGTTTTGTACACTTGCCATGCAAATGTATGTTTCTAGCTTAATATTAGACTGTAAACTAGGCTTCATTTCGGAAGATGAAGCCATCAAAAGATTGCATGGTTATGCTTGTAGGTTTCCTAAAATGTTTTTTAATCAATTTGAAGATGATGACACACCCTTTATACAGACAAACAAAGACCTTTTTACTTTAGAAGAAGTCTCACAAAAAATTCAAGACAATGAATTTTTAATAGTATTAGGCAACGACCAATTGTTGCAACAGCTACCCAAAGGCAACTGGATAGGAGTAAGCGCCTATTACTTTATGACCAAAGAAAAAGGCTTGAGTACAAATGAAAAACTATACGTACAAAGCCTGTCTAACTATTCTGAAAGTGTAACGATAAAGTCATACAACAAGGACGAAATACAAGAGGTCTTGAATGATAGGGTAGCAGGAGGTTTTACCTACTTGCTCATGCCACCATTTACAGAAGTATCACAAAACTATGCGCTAGAAGCATTGTCAGAAAGAAGTCTGTATGACATACCGATCATAGGTTTTATAGGGGGCTGTAAGTTTGAAAGTCTTCAAAAAGGCGAAAAATCATATTGTTATAATGGGACTACAAGAGAAAGGCATGACGAAGAAGCTATAGCTATACATGTAAAGCTGAAACAAAACTTTTCGCCAAGAATAGAAATTCTCAATATCTTTGAACCAAAGCTGGAAGGTCCAAAGTTTGTTTTTGACCAAAATAGTTTTGCTGTAACCGACTGTACTGTCGATGGTCAAAAATGGAACTTTTATGACTATATGGTAGAAAATGATATGAGTACAACCTACCCCTTAGTGTCAAACCACAATGGGGCTTTGCTCAACTGTTCTATCTTTCAACAAGAACAAGACAACAAGACTGTTTATATGGCATCGCCTACTAGAAAAGGTAAAACATACTATCTCGCCAAACGATTTGATGACTATATGGAAGCTTTCCAAGCAAAGTTTGATACAATAGATAAGTCAAATATCGTGATAAGTTTCAACTGCTTTTACAACTATTTGTTCGGCAAATTAGAGGGGAAAAGACTAGAAATAGGTGGCCCTATCACATATGGAGAGATCGCATACCAACTTTTAAATCAAACTATGGTATATTTGCGGATAGATAAAAACTAAACGCAAGTGCATAGCATCTCTTCACTTCATTACATCACGCAGACTACAGCGCATACCACTCATGCACAGCTAGCGGCCTTAGCTTGTCAAGGTGGCGTGCGTTGGGTACAGTTTAGAGTCAAAAATGTAGGTTTTGAGGAGTGGAAAAAACAAGCTCTGTTAGTCAAAGAAGAGTGCCAAAAGTATGGAGCTAAATTACTCATCAATGATAATGTAAAAGTTGCCGAAGAGATAGGAGCAGATGGTGTACACCTTGGCAAGCAAGACATTACGCCAGACAAAGCACGCAACATCTTAGGGCCTCATGCTATCATAGGAGGTACAGCCAATACCTACGAAGACATCTTGCGCTTGGCGCAATGGAATGTAGATTATATAGGTCTTGGTCCTTTTCGTTTTACCACTACCAAGCAAAATTTAAGTCCTACCTTGGGTATAGAAGGTTATCACCATCTCCTACAAAGCATGAAAGCACAACATATTGATATTCCACTCATTGCTATAGGAGGCATTACCATCAACGATGTTGCAGACCTGCTCGCTGTAGGTGTGCATGGCGTGGCTATATCGGGTGCTATCAGTAACGCGCAAAATATCAGTGAAACAGCAAGTGAATTTGTATCGCTACTCAATTCCAAAAAATAGTTATTAAATATGAATACTCATACAAACCAACAAGGGTATAATAGTCCTTTGACTATTGCAGACAAAACATTCACTTCTCGACTTTTTACAGGCTCGGGGAAGTTTAGCTCTGGCGAGCTGATGGAGCAGTCTGTCCTAGCATCAGGTTCTGAGTTGATTACAGTAGCCTTGAAGCGTGTAGATGTCAAAGCGCAAAAGGATGATATTCTTCCTTACCTACAGCACGATCACTTGCACTTGCTCCCCAATACCTCTGGAGTACGTACCGCCAAAGAAGCTGTTTTTGCTTCTCAGCTTGCAAGAGAAGCCTTAGAAACGAATTGGGTAAAACTAGAGATTCATCCCGATCCTAAATACTTGATGCCTGACCCTGTGGAAACACTTAAGGCAGCGGAAGCATTGGTAAAAGATGGTTTTGTGGTATTGCCTTATATACATGCAGACCCTGTATTGTGCAAACGCTTAGAAGAAGTAGGTACACAAGCGGTCATGCCTTTAGGTGCTCCTATAGGCTCTAACAAAGGGCTAGCATCACGAGATTTTTTGGAAATCATCATTGACCAATCTAATGTCCCTGTGATCGTAGATGCAGGAATAGGTGCTCCTTCGCATGCAGCCGAAGCCTTAGAGATGGGGGCAGATGCTGTACTGGTCAATACAGCTATTGCCGTATCTCAACACCCTGTGCAGATGGGAAGAGCCTTTAAACTAGCTGTAGAAGCAGGACGGCTTGCCTTTGAGGCAAAACTTGCTCAGAAAACGGATCACGCTACGGCAAGTAGTCCTTTGACTGCCTTTTTGGATGAGTTGTAATGTGAGAATTTAGAGCTAGTTCACCGAATGCTTTTAAATAAAAGGCATCTTTTACGCAATGCCTACTAAAATTGTCTTATAGCCAAAGGATAAAGTCTTTCAAATATATTACATTTGTATGTTATAAACATTCAAAACATGCTAGAGAAGTTAGAGGAAATAAAAAAGCGATTTGAAGAAGTCTCACATTTAATTATCCAACCAGAGATTGTTTCGGACATGAAACAATATGCTAAGCTCAACAAAGAATACAAAGACCTAGACAAAATAGTCCAACAATACGAGGCATACAAACTTGTATTAGCAAACCTCAAAAGCTCCAAAGAAATATTAGAAACAGAAAAAGACGAAGAGTTCCGCGAAATGGCTAAGATGGAGCTAGATGAGCTAGAACCTCAAAAAGAAACGATAGAGGAAGATTTAAAACAATTGTTGATTCCGAAAGATCCAGCAGATGAGAAAAACGCAATCTTAGAAATACGTGCCGGTGCTGGTGGTGATGAGTCTGCCATCTTTGCTGGAGACCTCTTTAGAATGTACCAACGCTACGCCGAGAAGATGGGCTGGAAGATTGGTATCACTGACTTTGTAGATGGTACTTCGGGTGGATTTTCTAAGCTAGTTGCTAAAGTGGAAGGTGAAGATGTTTATGGCAAACTAAAATACGAATCTGGCGTACATCGTGTGCAGCGCGTACCTGCTACTGAGAGTCAAGGAAGAGTGCATACTTCGGTATCTTCTGTAGCTGTGCTTCCAGAAATGGACGATGTAGAGATAGAGCTCAATACCGCAGATATCAGAAGAGATGAATTCTGTTCTTCTGGACCAGGTGGACAATCGGTAAATACTACCTACTCTGCTATTAGGCTTACTCACCTTCCTACAGGTTTGGTAGTACAATGTCAAGATGAAAAGTCTAAGCTCAAAAACTATGACAAAGCACTCAAAGAGCTAAAGTCTCGTCTATATGCTATAGAACTTCAAAAGCACAATGACGAAGTAGGAGCTAAACGTAAATCTATGGTAGGTAGTGGTGATCGTTCAGATAAAATAAGAACCTATAACTATCCTCAGGGAAGGGTTACTGACCACCGTATAGGCATGACGGTATATAATTTACCTGCCGTAGTAGATGGAGAGATTGGAGAGTTTATCGAGAACCTACGTATTGCCGACAATGCCGAAAGAATGAAAGAGGGAAATGTAGAGTAGGCTGAAAGAGTGAACATTTTTTGTTTTTTCAAGTTCTTTTATGAAACGTATTATAGTAAAGCAAAAAATTAAATAGTACGAAGTATAAAGTACTAAGAGAATGAAAGTATTCGTTGTACTTCGTACCTTGTACCCTAATACAGGCTTTTGTAAATGGCAGGATAGTGTGATTTTTATAAGGACTAGCTTTTTATCTACTATAGTATAAATAAAGTAAATGATATGAGAGAGGCACTAAAAGAAGCATGTAAACCTTTGCATGACGAGATAGAGGGAATGATGTATTCCAAAAATATACAGGACAATACCATTTCCATGAAGCAGTTGCAACATTTGCTTAAGATCAATTATTTCTATTTCACACAACTGGAGCAACTTTTATCTACATCCGATTATCATCTTGACTTTCCTATCAAAAAAACTAATATCATCTTAGACGATATGGAGCGCATGGGGAGTGAAATTGAGACAAACGAACAAGCACCTTTTCCCTTAGACCTAGACGATGCAAGCGAAGAACATATATTAGGCTCTCTCTATGTAGCGATAGGTTCTTCTATGGGGGGACAGATGATCTATAAAAAATTGAAAGAAAATGAAGCGCTTGCAAAGGCTAGCTTGCACTTTTTTGAATCTGCCAAGGATACCATAAAACTATGGAAATTATTTCTAGCTAAGCTAGAGGAGAGAAAAGCTTACCTAGATGAAAAACAACTTATCAAGGCAGCCCAACGCAATTTTACCTACCTAATGGACTTACGCAAAGCGATATAGCGATCACCATACCTAAAAGACTCCGTATATATTAAAGCAAAAACTAAATTGTTGTTGAATAGTACGAAGTAGGTACCCGAAGAATCTTAGATTCAAGAGGCAAAGTACAGACTTAAATAAAAAGGCTAATTTTGTTTAAAGGGGTAATTCTATATATTTTTTAAAATCAGTAATACGAAAAGGAGTAAGCCTTACACTATTGTTTTTATTGACTGGGTATTCCTTTGCAGCAAAAAAAAAACAAACCAAATATTGTTATTATTTTGACAGACGACCAAGGCTATGGAGACTTGGGTTGTTATGGTTCTGATAAGGTGAAAACACCTCATATAGACCAGATGGCAAAAGAAGGAGCGATATTGTCTAGTTTTTATGTTGCAGCTCCAATATGTACGCCTTCAAGAGCTGCTTTGATGACTGGCTCTTACCCACAGCGTGTGGACATGGCTAGAGGCTCAAGACATGGAGTCCTATTGGCAGTAGATGAAAAAGGTTTTAATCCTAAAGAAATTACCATAGCAGAAGTAGTGAAATCCGCGGGCTATCACACGGGCATGTTTGGCAAATGGCACTTAGGAGATCAGCCTGTTTTTTTACCTACAAGACAAGGCTTTGATGAGTTTTTTGGCATACCTTACAGCCTGGATATACACCCTTTTCATCCTAAGCAGGATAGATTTAATTTCCCTCCTCTTCCATTGTTAGAAGGTGAGAAAGTGATAGAGCATGATCCCAACCCCGACTATTTGACCAAACGTATTACAGAAAAAGCAAATGACTTTATTGACTATGAAACCAGAGGCAAAATTTATCCTTATGCTATCAGTGAAATAGACTGGTCTGTAGGACAAATATTAGATGAGCTCAAAAAGCAAGGTATAGACAAAAACACTATAGTACTAAGACTTGGAAGCTACATATCAAAGAAAATAAGCCTACGGAATTATACAACTTAGATAAGGATATAGGCGACAGGTAAATTTACTAAAAAAGAAACCTGAGATAGTAAAGGAACTTTTCAATGCCTCACAAAAATTTAATAAAGAATTGAATAATAATGTACGACCTGCAGGCTTTGTGGATAACCCTAAGCCATTGTCAATGAAATAGACTTGGTTAATTTCAAATCTTAAGATAAAAAAATAAGGCATTGCAAAAACCTAGTTTTGCAATGCCTTATTGAAGTAAAAGTTTCAATTATTTATAAAAGATTAAAAGCTTAATACGTCTAAGTATAATTTTGATTTATCTCTGTAATATTCATACTTGAGTATTTTATTTCCACTATATGGAAATAACTGTAAGTCATAATCACCATCAAACATCTTACCTTGAAACTTGAAAGGGATTCTTTTTACTTCTATTTCTTCACCTGTATGTTTAAGATCAAAATAAGCGAAATATGTGGTTGTCTTTAATTTTTTAGTTTCTTGAGCTTTGAAGAAAACGCCTTTGTCGTTGGTACCATCTTTAGTTGTGAAGGCATAGTCAAACTCTAAGTTTTCTGCTTGAGACATACCTCCTGACAATACATCATTTGATTCTTGAAAAATTGTTTTCTTAGGTTTTTTAGCTAAAGCCTTGTTGACCAGCTTACCATCTTGATCAAAGGTCAAAACAATAAAATCTAAGATATTGAAACTTATGTCACTTGGACCTTCTTCTTTATCTCCTAGGGCTTTTAATGCAAGTTTAGCGGCCATACCTCCTGCACTTATAGCTTTTTCAAAGATTTCTCCTACCAAATAATACTTCCCGTCCACTTTTGAAATACGGTGATACTTTACTTTTGGTGTAAATGAAAGACCTTTCTTTTTCTTACCACTAGATAAAAACTTTTGAAGCCCATTTGATTCATCCTTCCAAGGAAGCTTGGTCATAAATACTTCCTTTCCTTGCGCACTTATTTTAGCTAAATAAGTACCTGTAGAATTATTTTTTTTGTCGCTTATAGAGTTCGTGTACATACCTCCTAAAAGCACCGACTGGTCTTCTTCTATTACAATAGAGGTAGGAGTCAAATAATCACCACTCTGCAATAAGTTATATTTCCCAGACAACTTTCCAGTCTCTTTGTCAAGAATTACAAGGTTATAAAAGTCTTTATCATCTTTACCAATCCCTCCTACAGACATTTGTACTGATCTATTAGGAACAAATTCTAAAAAAGCAATTCCATTCTCATTTACTACTGGTCTAAGGTAATCTACATAGCCTTTTTCTGGGATGAAAGAATATGTCCATACAGTGTTTAGCTTATTGTCAACTTTTTCAACGGTATATCCCCATTTTTCACCTCTTACACTTTTAAAAAAAACAAAACCTGTTTCATCATAAAAGCTTATATGTGGAAGTGTTTCCTTATAATTTTTCTCACCTTTTATCTTCTCTTTGAAAACATATTCTTTTTTGGCAAGCTCATTACTTTCCATATCATGGATGTAGTAAACATATTTTTTCTCTTTAAAGTCTTGAAAAATGCTAAGAAAATTAGCGCCATTAAATACCAAACTTTCTTTAGATTGATTTTTTGGTGTATTGATGCTAATTGAATGTGTGTTATTTAAATTCTCATCATAATATTTAACAAGAAAGTCTCTTGTATCATCTTTATTTTTCTTTCCAATATTAGTAAAGGCATAACCGTTCTGTAGGTAATATAATTTGCTGTAGTAAGCAGGTAAGTTTTCAATCAAAGTAGATTGGCCTATCATTTTTGACAATGTCAATAAAACCATAGGTATTATTAGGGTTCTTTTCATCTCTATATGTTTTAGTTATTAAAAAATTAGCCCGCGAATTTAACTCATAGAATTT
>WTJX01000407.1 GCA_011524675.1 Cytophagales bacterium | reverse complement strand
CTAGAAAAGCACTTCATATGTTTGATAAATTAAATGTTCATGTTATTGGAATGATTGAGAACATGAGTTCATTTATTTGTGACAGTTGTAATCAAGAGCACTTTATTTACGGAACTAACGGTGTATTAGCGGCTACGAGTGAGCTTGGTGTTGGATTCCTAGGAAGTATTCCATTAGAGCTTGGGCTTAGAAAAGGGTCTGACTTTGGAACTCCTTATATGCAACAAAATAAGTATGAAGGTTCAAAGGTGTACGACTCTTATCAATCAATCGCTAAGAAATTAACAGATTACTTTCATCCTGGTGAGACTAAGAAAAAGAGTCTTCTATCAAAGATTTTAAAAAACTAAATGAAAGATAATTTGATTGATATCCTTGAGGAGCAAAGCTTTTTAAACTTTACTGGTAAGGTAAATGTTCTTGAGGCACAAAAAGGGATGCTCCTTGGATCAATCTATGTTCGAGAAGGATATACAATAAATTGCACTTATCATAAGTACGAAGGTATGGAAGCACTTGAGAGTCTCTTTTTTTTAGAGTTTGAGGGTGCTTCTCTTAAAATTATCCCAGAACCAGAGATGATTGCAGATATTCAAAGAAAAATTCACTACCCATTTACTACGCTTAAGAAAAAAATAGAGGCGGTTGTTCAAGTTGGTGCAGCAGACAAAAAAGATGCTCCACCTTTAAATGTAAAGCTTGCAATAAATCCAGAGGTTTTGGATAATGGGCAAAGTTTAACTAGTGATGAATTTGATGCATTAAAAACTCTATGTGATTATAATAAAGTTGAAGATATATATAGAGAGTGTAGTTTAACTAAGCATAGAGTCACTAGTGCATTAGTGAAATTGAGAAAGAAAAAAGCTATTAAAGTTATAAAGTAGAGAGGTTTATATGAAAGGACAAGAACACAATAAAGGCGAGTTGAAGGAAATAACTGTAAAAATCGAATCGGCTCTTGCTGATGACCTTAAGACTATGAGTGAAAACAGTGAGCTAGATGAAGCAGAGATCGTAGCAATTGCACTAAAAAGATTTAGAGCAAGTCATATGGATTATATGGGTAAGAAACTCTAGTTATAATACCAAGAGAATATTTTAAAATAAAACTATTTTTACTATAATGGATAGTTTAAAAGGGACAACTAGATGTCCCATTTTTTATTCCTCCTTAGGCTTCTTTAAATCGATAAAAAATTATACAACGACTAATAAATTCACATAAATAAAGACATTCTTTCTAGTAATATCAATAGGTTATCTTCTGTTGAAGTTGGCATCTTCGTTGCATTGTATATGGCAACAGGAGACAAACATGAAAGCACTTAAGAAACTAACATTAATCGCAGCAACTTCAGTAACAGCATTCTCTTTAGCTATTACTTTTTATAACTCAGCTGCTTTAAACAATGATTCTTTTATGGATGCTAAGTTTGCTTCTAATAATAAAAGATTAGATGAACTTAACGGAGACATCACTATTGGAAGGATGGCAGCATCAACTCAAAGCTGGGATTCATTAGAGGTAGAAGAAGTTGAGGAAGTGTCTAAAGTTAATACAAAAAAAGTAGCTAAAAAAATAGCTGTTAAAGCTAAGCAAGTAGAGTTAGAGCCAGCAATTAAAGAAGATCTAGAGTTAAGATTAGCTTCTGTGAAGCTTGGTGTAAAAGTAGAAGGTAAGCCAAATAAACTTACAGCGCTTAAAGAAGGAAGCTTCTCTGGATCTGCAAGAACTTCGGATGGTTACGTTGAGGAAGTAATTGTTAATCTTCCAAATGGTAAGACTATCGATATTTACTCTCATAAGAGAATGGCATCAAACGTATTTGAGTACGAAGATCCTGAAACTGGAGAGTTAAGAAGTGCAATGATGTATGAGTCTGCAAAGAACACTTTTACTGTAATGCTTACTAATGATACTTACTACCCAGGAACTAAGTTAGAGTTTAAAACAAGTGGTGAAACTTTTGGAAATGAGTCTAACTCAAGCTGGGCAATGAATGATCAAAACATCAATAACGAATTAGCTGAAAGTGAAGAAGTACAAAACAGCTACGAGCAAGAAGAAATTCAAAATGACTATGCTCAAGATGTTAATCCTTCAGAAAATACACCAAGCTTCTCTTTTCAATTTAACTCTTAATCAGAAAGGTGTAGAGTAAATGAATGATAGAAGAAAAATTACTAAGTCAATTATTTACTAAAATTCAAGATTACTTAAATATAGATAAAGATTCACCTGTAGTTAATTACATAGGTGGATCTTCTTTAATCAAAGACGAATATTCCGATATTGACCACAATGGACATACATCTAGTGAAAAACTGCTTGAAGATGTGGATTACTACTTAAAATATGCATTAAATACATCTCATCCACAGTTTAATAATCAATTAAATGCAGGGTTTGTAGC
>WTJX01000064.1 GCA_011524675.1 Cytophagales bacterium | reverse complement strand
TGACTACATTACTCAAAAATGCAGGCGTAAAATATGTAGTACCCATGGCGATACACCATGACGGATTTGCGATGTGGGACTCTAAGATCATAGACCAGTTCAATGCCGCCAAGATGGGACCTAAAGTAAATACTACCAAAATGGTGATAGATGCAGCAAGAAGCAAAGGCTTAAAGGTAGGCGTAAGTACACACGCAGCCAGACATTCTTGGTATTACCCTAAGCCAGAAGGCTATGACGTAACTGACCCTAAGTATGTACAACTCTATGGCAGAGGACTCACCAAAGAAGGACTGCCACATACAGCATCTGTATTAAAGTGGAAAAATACACTCTTCGAATTGATAGATACCTTCAACCCCGACTACGTATTTGTAGATGGTGGCACGGCAGATACTTATTGCAAAACTAAAAACTATATGGTACAAGACGCATTCAGAGAAGTACTTGCGTACCTATACAATAGCTCGCAGAATAACAAAAACTGGTCTCCAGTTATTTCGTTCAAAAGAGAATCATTGTACAAAGAAGAAGCGGTTCCAGATTATGAAGGAGGACTACTAAGAGATATCGCCCCATACAAATGGCAAACACACATCAGTATTTCGGGATGGTTTTATAGACCCGACGGCGGACCAGCTACTAAGTCAAGTGTTATTTTCTCAAAACTGCTAGATGTAGTAAGCAAGAACGGAAACTTACTCATCAATTTGGCAATACAACCCGATGGAGGCATCCAAAAGCAAGAAGTAGTTTTCTTAAAAGAAATGGAACAATGGATGAATGTAGTGAGTGAAGGAATACACGCTACTAGACCATGGTTGACCCATGGTGAAATAGAAGCAGGAAAAGAATTCGAGTTTAACGAAATAACACGCAAAGCGATTGTATATGATGACCCAGAGGCTATACCGTCGGGTAGATGTAGCATCAACAAAGGAGATATACGCTACACCCGTTCCAAAGACAATAAAACAATCTATGCATCAAGAATGTCTATGCCTAAAGAGAAGTTTATATTACAATCTTTTGCCAAAAATGGGGTAGCCAAAGATGTGAAAATTAAATCTATCTCGTTGCTAGGTAGTAAAGAAAAAGTAAACTGGAAGAAAACAGAAAACGGTATAGAAATCAGCCCGTCGCAAAAGGCTATCTTTAAAAATGAAGAATGGCCTGTGATGTATAAAATGGAAACAATCTAAGGCAAACGCTAATAGAAAGCTTTGCAAAACCTTAGTTATGCAAAGTTTTCTATTAAATGGTTTTGCAAAGCCTTTTATAACATTATCACATCCTATTATTTCAAGATTATTATGAAAATGAAACAATATTACCTCACCAAAATAGCATTTGTAAGCCTTCTATTTTTTAGTACACACTTGTGTACTGCCAAACTGCGTTGTGCCTCTTTTTTTGGGAGCAATATGGTATTGCAGCGAGAATGTAAAGCCGCCATTTGGGGGTGGGCAGAACCACACGAAAAAATAAAACTTACAGCCTCTTGGGGGGCTAAAGCAGAAGCAACAGCCGATGACCAAGGCGCATGGAAACTCCACGTACAGACACCAAAGGCAGGAGGACCTTATACCCTAAGCATTCAAGGGGCGACAACCCTTCGCTTTGAGAATGTGATGAGTGGAGACGTCTGGTTTTGTGCGGGACAATCCAATATGTTTTCTCAGATGAAAAGGTATTATAGCGCAGACAGAGTAGCACAAGAAGCAAATGCATCAAAGATAAGGCTCTTTCGTTCACCTACGGAGTCTGATACCGTTGATAGAACGGATGTAGAAGCTACATGGACACTCTCCAATGTAAGCGATGTAGCCGAGTTTTCTGCTACAGGCTATTTCTTTGGCAGAAGACTAGAAGAAAGCCTAAAAGAAAATGTGCCTATCGGTCTTATCCAATCGGCATGGGGAGGGCGACTTATAGAGTCTTTTATTCCTTGGGAACATATCAAAGATGATAATTACGTTCATCAACTCAGAAAAAAAGCCATCACTCAAGCGAAGAACTATGACAAGGCAAAAGAAGAACAAAGATTTAAACTATTGGATGCCAAGTGGAAAGCAGATTACAATAAATGGAAAAAAGAAGGGAGCAAAGGCGTAGCACCCAAAAGAGCAAAGTTTAAAACCAACCCTATTTATGCAGGGAACTTTGCTGGAGGAACTTATTCCGCTATAATACATCCGTTTTTAGGTTTGTCCATCAAAGGAGTGATATGGTATCAAGGAGAAGCCAATTCCAAAAAAATAAAAGGAGGCGGTAGTGCTACCGACTATCATAGGTTATTGACTAGAATGATCGGACTTTGGCGCAAGGAGTGGGGTATTGGAGACTTTCCTTTTTATTTTGTACAGTTACCAAACTGTCATGCAGAGTGGACTAAAGCTGTCGAACTGAAAGACTCATGG
>WTJX01000042.1 GCA_011524675.1 Cytophagales bacterium | reverse complement strand
AAGACAGTGAGTATTCTGTTATGTTTCATTTTCATTGCAGTAATAATTAAAATATACTTAAATTTAGCCTATGGGCTTTAGAAATAACAGGAATTACTTAGAATTCTTGATTTCACACTTTAAAAACTGATTTAAAGGTCTTTTTTTATTTCCGTTTCTTTAGCAAAGTTCCCTTAAACTAAACAAAATCAGACATTGAACGCTACTACTTACACCCCTCCTCTTCTATTTAGGAACCCTCATATCAATACTATTTATACCGCTATTTTCAAAAAAACGACTGCTATCACTTACCAAAGGGAGAGGATAAAAACGCTAGATCAAGATTTCTTGGATTTAGATTTTTCTTTGGCGAGTGGTAACACTATCGTTTTAGTCATTCATGGACTTGAAGGAAGTTCTGAGTCTTCTTACGTTAGGCGTTTTACGCATAGTTTGAACGAGGAGGGCTACAATGTATGTGCTATGAATTTGAGAAGTTGTAGTGGAGAACTCAATACACTCTTCTCTGCTTACCATAGTGGTAAAACGGACGATGTTGAGGCTGTGATTGATTACTTATATACTACCAAAAAATATAATCACATCCATATCATTGGTTTTAGTTTGGGTGGCAACTTATGCTTGAAATATATGGGGGAGCAGCATCATCCTTATATAAAAAGTGCGCTTGCGGTTTCTGTCCCTTGCGACTTGCGAGGCTCTTCTATTCAGATGTCTCAAGCAAAAAATAAAATCTATGCTACGGGCATCATGAATTCTCTAAAAAACAAACTAAAACAAAAAATAGCTCTTTGTCCTACTATGGGTATTGAGATGAAAGATATTCAAAAGATAAAAAGCTTTCATGACTTTGACAATTTATATACGGCACCATTTCATGGATTTAAAGATGCTGATGATTACTATGAAAAGAATAGTAGTAAGTATTTCATCAAAAACATAAAAACACCTACTTTGCTCATCAATGCCTTAGATGATCCCTTCTTATCTGAGTCATGCTATCCTTATCATGAGTCCAAAGAAAACGCTTTTTTTACGTTTGAATACCCCAACTATGGGGGGCATGTTGGCTTTTATGCTCATGCTAAGACATGGATTGAAAAAAGAGCTATTGATTTCTTAAAATTCAAAATCAAGTAAAATAAGTTTACCTTTGCAAAAAATATAAACTATGAGCAGTTTTAGGGAGTTAGGCATCAAAGCCGATTTAAATAAGGGTTTGAAGGAATTGGGGATCGTAACACCTTCAAAAATTCAAGAGCAAGTGATTCCTCTATTACTGGCATCTGACACGGACTTGATAGGTCAAGCTCAAACGGGAACAGGAAAAACGGCGGCTTATGGTCTTCCTCTCTTGCAAAAAATCGATCCCAAAAATCAAACAATTCAAGGACTAGTGCTATGTCCTACAAGAGAGCTTGGTCAGCAGGTAGCCAAGCAATTTTTTAAATTCACCAAATATACCGAGCGTATTTTTACTACCGCCGTATATGGTGGTGAAAAGATTGAGCTTCAGATTGAGCGATTGAGAAGACCTAATCACTTGGTGGTGGCTACGCCCGGAAGGTTACTAGACCTTATTCGTAGAAAAGACATTGATATTAGAGGTGTACATACGGTGATCCTTGATGAGGCAGACGAAATGCTAAGCATGGGATTTAAAAAAGACTTAGATGCCATACTCAAAGTACTTTCTAGTGTACGTAACAAGTGGCTATTCTCAGCAACTTTACCTGTCGAGATCAAAAGAATGGTATCCGACCATTTATCGCCTACAGCTCCTAAGATAGAGGTTAATAAAAAAGAACTTGTAAACCGAGACATAGATCACAAATTTGTGATTTGTGATGAGCAGGACAAACTCAATGTCTTATTACAATTCCTAAAAAGTGAAACGGGACATCGTGGGGTTATTTTCTGTAAGACTAAAGCTGCTACTCAAAAATTAGCCGCCCAACTCAAAGCAAAAAACATTTCCGCAGATGCTATTCACGGAGATTTGAAGCAGAAAGAAAGAGATAAGGTAATGCGTGCATTCAAAAATGAAAGTTTACGCATACTAATTGCTACAGACTTGGCGGCAAGAGGCATTGATATTCATGGTCTTGGCTTTGTAGTACATTTTCAGCTGCCAGACCAACTTGAATATTATACGCATAGAAGTGGCAGAACAGCTAGGGCTGGAAAGAAGGGAGTATCACTAAGTATTGTTACTTCTAAAGAAATGAAACAAATACGCTACATAGAGAAACATCTCGCTATTAATTTCAAGCAGGTAAGATAAACCATATTCGTTCGGTAAAGCACACGAAAGTGGCGCAAGCTAATTAATAATTAATGATGAAGAATTAATAATGAGGAGTAGTGGGGATTGGAACAGTAGAGCTTTATTCAAAAGTACAAGGTACGAGGTATTAGGTACAACGATTTCAA
>WTJX01000208.1 GCA_011524675.1 Cytophagales bacterium | reverse complement strand
AGTTCTTTTTTCATGCGTAAGGGATAGAAACGGCATCCTTACATATTGACCATAGACTATTGACACACATTACTAAAGCTAACAGCTAATACCTAACAGCCAAAAGCTCATGAGAATGAAAACGTGATTTACCGAATGCTTACATACAAATTGTTATTTGTTGTTATAAATCTTTCTTAATTAAAATTAAATTAAATATATTTGCGCTTTATTTTTGAACCCTGTGATAATGAAGCTAAGAGAATATGACATCGCGATATTCAATTTAAGTGAAAAGAAACACAGATATGACTTCAAAATAAGCGATTCATTCTTTGAATCATTTGAAAGTGAACTAGTAGAGAAAGGCAAGGCTGATGTTTTGGTAAATCTTGAGAAAAGTACAAGGCATATACAGATGGATTTTTCTATTTCGGGATCGGTAGAACTAAGTTGTGATCGAAGTTTAGATACATTTGATTACCCTGTTTCTTTAGAAGAAACCATTATTTTCAAATACGCAGATACTTTTGAGGAGATAGACGAGAACCTCATAAACATACCCTTTGATTATCAAAAGATCAATGTGGCACAATATATTTATGATTTCATATCTTTGTCTATACCAATGAAACGTTTGCATCCTCGCTTTGAGGATACTGACGAAGAACTTACAGTGTTTAGCACAAAAAGAGAAGGAGAAGAAGAGCAGCAAGAAGAGGGTAGTATAGACCCTAGATGGAAAGAATTAGAAAAACTAATAGATAAAAATAAATAGTCATGGCGCATCCTAAACGCAAAATCTCGAAAACAAGAAGAGATAAAAGAAGAACGCATTATAAAGCTACAGCACCAAGCTTAGGCATATGTCAAGCAACAGGCGAAGCACACAAAATGCACAGAGCCCACTGGTATGAAGGAAAACTATACTACAGAGGCGAGGTAGTAATGGAAAAAGAAGAAGCATAAAAGAAAGCCTCCTAAAAAAATGGGAGGCTTTTTTTTGTTTTAAATTTTGAAAAAAGTTCACAATTGTACACCTTTAGAGTTCAAAAGTTTATTTTACGACTCAAAAAGATTTAGAATACGCTTTTAGGCCTTTACGTTTATAATTTTTTAAAATACTAAACTATCACTGATGAAAATAGCTTTAGATGCTATGGGCGGAGATTTTGCTCCAAATTGTACATTGTTGGGTGCTATACAAGCATTAGAAGATCCTTCTTTGAAGGCATCCATCGTACTAGTAGGCAATAAAGACAAAATCATAGAAGAGAGCAAAGCCCTCAATATTAGCTTAGATGGTTTTGAGTTGGTACATGCAGAAGAAACAATCACTATGGATGACCATCCTGCAAAAGCTATTTCACAAAAACCCCACTCAAACATCAATATCGGTTATCAACTTCTAAAAAAAGGAGCGGTACAGGCTTTTTGTAGCGCAGGAAATACGGGCGCTATGATGGTAGGTGGCATGTTTAGCATCAAAACTATAGAAGGTGTCATAAGACCGGGGATAGCAGGTTTTTTTCCGAAAATTACTGGAAATTACGGTATCCTATTAGATGCTGGTGCCAATGCAGATTGCAAAGCGGATGTCCTAGATCAGTTTGCTACTCTAGGGTCTATATACTACAAATATCTTTACAAAAAAGAGAATCCAAAAGTAGGGCTGATAAGCCTTGGAGAAGAAAAATCAAAAGGTACACTACTGACACAAGCTGCATATCAATTAATGCAGATAAACAAAAAAATAAACTTTGTAGGTAACATAGAGGGCAGTGATGTCTTTACTGAGAAAGCAGATGTTATGATCTGTGATGGCTTTATTGGAAATGTAACCCTAAAAATGGGAGAGTCTTTTTATGAGATACTTTCTAAGAGAGGCGTAAAAGATGAGTTTTTGGATTTGTTTGATTATCAAGGTGTGGGCGGTAGTCCTATCATCGGGTTGAATGGAAATGTAATTATAGGTCATGGAAGATCTAGCCCTAAAGCCATCAAAAACATGATACTCCTTTGTCAACAAGCCATTACTTCTGAGGTTACTCAAAAAATTAAAGAAGAACTGATCTAAAGAAACGTTGAAAGTTGGGTGTTGACTAACTCAAAGAAATATGCTTATAACGTAAAACGTAAACCTATAACGTATATAAACACATGAAAAATATTACTGCAGCAATCACTGGAATACATGGTTACGTACCAGACTATGTATTAACCAATAAAGAACTAGAGACGATCATTGATACTAATGATGAATGGATCACTACCAGAACAGGAATCAAAGAAAGAAGAATACTCAAAGGAGACGATA
The DNA here is from genome assembly GCA_011524675.1 of Cytophagales bacterium. Classification (GTDB taxonomy): domain Bacteria; phylum Bacteroidota; class Bacteroidia; order Cytophagales; family JAAEPT01; genus WTJX01. Next base: position 149 of record WTJX01000208.1, on the reverse strand, counting down.
AAGGTACATCTCACCTTGCCGAAGGTGCTGTATTACCTTTGTTAGAAAAAACGGGCACTAGTCCAGAAGAGATAGATTTGATCATCGTAGCGACCATTACACCCGATTTTGTATTTCCATCTACAGCTAATTTATTAGGAGAAATGATA
>WTJX01000293.1 GCA_011524675.1 Cytophagales bacterium | reverse complement strand
ATTTTAAAATCCTCATTTACACCCAGTAAACTGCGGTTTTAAAATTTTGAAAGCCTTGACTAAGCACAAAGGCTTAGTTATGCAAAGCCTTCTATTACTAAAAAGGCTTTACAAAACTATTCTTTGCAAAGCCTTTTATCATTTGTTAGCATTTGGTACAGTATGCCTCGATCTTATTGAACTTTTGGCTCTTGGGTATTAGCTACACTAATCAATAGAACCCATTACTCGTTTCATAAATCCGTTTAGGGCATCTTTTTTAGCTGTACCCGATTTGATATCTTTGGCTACTTCTATTGCTCCAAACATATTGGATAGAAGCTCTCCTATCACTTCTAATTCTTCGTCTTTTAGCCCTTGTGCTTCTGTAAGGTCTTCTAGTGTTTCTGCAGTTTCTATGACCCAGTCTTCATCATTTTTTTCGATGAATTCTACTAGATGTTTAATTATTGGTAACCTCATCGATGATTTTTTTAATTACTTCTTCTTTATTTCCTGCTTGTTGAGCTATCAAAGCACCATCTGCAAAGCCTGCAAAAGTAGGTAGGTTACTTACGGTTGCTAGCGCTCTTGACTCTGGTAACTTTTCTGCATCTACATATACAAAGGTAAGGGCTTCGTTTTCTTTTGCCAATCTTTTGAACTTGGGCTTGACGATTCTGCAATTGCCACACCAAGAGGCTCCGTATTGTACAATGACATATTTATTTTCAGCGATTACCTCTTTTAGGCTATCTGTTGTTAATTCAATCATATTTCTAGTTTTGTTTTTAAAATTAAATCATTGCACTAAGAAATGCCAAGTATTTGTGTGTTTTTCTTTCTTTGACAGAAGGCTTTACAACCTTTCCTTATATAGAGATACTTTCATCTTTTTGTTTTTGCTCTATAGGTTCATATGATGATCTTTTGAAGAATATGAAGTTTGCTACACCGTAATAGTCCGCTGTGGCATTACCAAAAACATAACGAAATGTACTAAAAAAAAGATAGGATGTACGTTGACTGTTGCCCATATGCCTCAGCATGTCGTTGCTTACCTTTGTACCGTGATGTGTATGACCGTAGTCATTACCTAGTCTTGTCAAGTATTTCTCTTCTGTAGGGTTGGTTATTGCCAGTGTTACTAGCCCAATAAAGATGCCTATTACTATGGGTTTTGCTATTTTTTTCATTGAGTTTTAGGTTTTGCGTTATAAGTTTTAGGTTTTACGTTATAAGTTCTACGTTTAAGTATTTTTGGATGACTACTTAGTATTGTCGCTATGCTCTATGCGTTATTTTGTACATCTCTTTGAGTGCTAAACTTAATCTTCATTTACTAAACTACATACCAGTTGGCGTTTTTGTTTGTTTTTATGTTAAAAAACAGTTTGTTTTGAGATGTTAGTCTATATTCTTACCGTTTGATTTAAAAAAATTATGAAAGCAAGACCTTTATTTATACTTGTAAGTATTTTCTTGATTGTTGGTTTAACGTTGGTATCGGTGTTTTTATGGCGACCTGCTTATTGGATATTGATCGTATTTTCACCTTTCTTTTTGATTGGTGTATCTGATATGCTTCAAAATAAAAAAGCAATTAAGAAGAATTATCCTCTTGTAGGTCAGATACGTTACTTTTTGGAAAGCTTCCGACCAGAGATTATGCAGTATTTTGTGGAGACAGATACTGAGGGTACGCCTATCAATCGTATTTTCAGGTCTTTGGTATATCAGAGAGCAAAAGATATCACAGATACTACTCCTTTTGGTACAAAGCTTAATCTTTATCAAACGGGTTATGAGATGATGGCGCACTCTATGTTTCCAAAGTCAAAGTCTGCGCTTGATCCGCATCCTACTACTATTATAGGGAACTTTCAATGCTCACAACCTTACCAATCAAGCATATTTAATGTTTCTGCCATGAGTTTTGGTTCGCTCAGTAAAAATGCGGTATTGGCTTTGAACAAAGGGGCTATGATTGGTGGTTTTACGCATAATACAGGAGAGGGTGGTATTAGTAGTTATCATCTAACGCATGGTGGTGATTTGGTATGGCAAATAGGGACAGGTTATTTTGGCTGTCGTACTGCGGAGGGTGATTTTTGTGCTGATACGTTTCAAAAAAATGCTTTGCACGAAAATGTGAAGATGATAGAACTAAAGTTGTCTCAAGGGGCAAAGCCTGGGCATGGGGGTATGTTGCCTGCGGCTAAAAATACTGTAGAGATAGCTAAGATAAGAAATATAGCGCCTCATACTGATGTGCATTCTCCTCCATCGCATAAGGCATTTTCTGACACTGATGGGCTGATCCGTTTTATTGATAGGTTGAGAAAGCTAAGCGATGGTAAGCCTGTGGGTTTTAAGCTGTGTATAGGAGACAAACAGGAGTTTGTACAGATTTGTGAATCTATGAAAAAACTGGAAATATATCCCGACTTTATTACGGTAGATGGGG
>WTJX01000255.1 GCA_011524675.1 Cytophagales bacterium | reverse complement strand
GCTCAACCAAATGATTTATGGGCTAGTAGCACCAGGCTATGACATGGCAGACGTAGTCGTAAAACAATTGACAGGTGATACTGAGGCAAGCATGCCTACACACATAGACATGTCCACTAAGCTAAAACTTAGCGGTATAGACGTGGCTAGTTTTGGTGATGCGCTAAACGAAAAAGGTGAAGCTGAAGAAATCGTGTACGAAAATGCTTTCCAAGGCGTATATAAAAGTATATTAGTATCCAAAGATGGAAAGTCTTTGCTAGGGGGAATCATGGTAGGTGATGCTGAAGACTACAATATGTTGCATCAAATCTACTTGAACGGCATGGCGATTCCAGAAAACCCAGAAGACCTAATACTAGGGGCTAGAGGTGGTGAAGGAGGTCTGCAAATGGGTGTAGATGCCTTACCAGATACTGCGCTTGTATGTTCTTGTGAGTCTGTAACCAAAGGTGATCTCGTAGCGAAAATAGAATCTGGTGAAGCAGAATCTGTAGCCGACCTCAAAGCATGTACCAAAGCAGGTACTGGTTGTGGTGGTTGTGTGCCAATGATGAACGACTTGCTCAATGCTACCTTCGCTTCTATGGGTAAAGTAGTCAAAAATCGTATCTGTGAGCATTTTGACTATTCTAGAACAGAACTCTTGGACATCATCAAAGTAAGAGGATACAAAACATTTGATGAAGTATTAGACGCACTAGGTGAAGGAGATGGCTGTGAAGTATGTAAGCCTGCCATATCTTCTATCTTAGCCAGTCTTTGGAATGAGCATATCCTAGAGCAAAATAGAGATACATCACAAGATACAAACGATCGTTACCTTGCCAACATACAAAGAGGGGGTACTTACTCTGTAGTACCAAGAGTAGCAGGGGGAGAAATTACCTCAGATCAGCTCATCAGACTAGGAGAAGTAGCCAAAGAGTATAACCTTTATTCTAAAATAACAGGTGGTCAAAGAGTTGACCTCTTCGGAGCAGAAGTAAACGACTTGCCAGACATCTGGGAAAAACTGATAGAAGTAGGTTTTGAAACAGGACAGGCGTATGGTAAATCACTAAGAACCATCAAGTCTTGTGTAGGATCTACATGGTGTCGCTACGGTGTAGGAGACTCAGTAGGGCTAGCCATACGTATGGAAAACAGATACAAAGGGCTAAGAGCACCGCACAAATTGAAGTCGGCTTGTTCTGGATGTGTAAGAGAATGTGCAGAAGCACAAAGTAAAGACTTTGCAGTCATCGCTACAGACAAAGGATGGAACCTTTACTTCGCAGGTAATGGAGGTGCAAAACCACAGCATGCTGTATTGTTTGCTACCGACATAGACGAAGAAACTGTATTGAAATATACAGACAGGTTCTTAATGTTTTACATCAAAACTGCTGAGCCATTGAACAGAACAGCGACTTGGTTCAACAAGTTAGAAGGTGGTTTGCCGTACCTACAAGATGTCATCATCAATGATTCTTTGGGTATCTGTGATGAGCTAGACGCGATGATGGAAAACCACGTAGCTACCTATGAGTGTGAGTGGACAGCTGTAGTAAACGATCCAGAGAAGAGAAAGAAATTCAAACACTTCATCAATACCGATGATAGAGACTCTACCATCGAATTTGTTGACGAGAGAGGACAAAAAGCTCCTATTCCTTGGTAAGGAAGATATAACATCAAAATTCACTAAACGAAGGCTTTGTATTACTACGGTTTTGCAAAGTCTTTTGTAACAATAAAAACCTACGCTAATAGCTAAACGTTAGAAGTATATGACTACAACAGAAAAAGACGTAACATGGATAAAAGCTGCCACAGTAGAGGACTTTCCTACCAATGGTGGTGCATGTGTAAAACACGAAGACAAGCAGATTGCCGTTTTTAACTTCACCAGAAGAAACGAGTGGTATGCAACCGACAACTTATGTCCTCACAAGCAGCAAATGATTCTCTCTAGGGGAATGATAGGCTCTAAGGAAGGAGAGCCAAAGGTTGCTTGTCCTTATCATAAGAAAAACTTTTCTCTTTGCACAGGTGAGAACTTAGAAGGAGAGGATTACAAAATAAATACATACCCCGTAAAAGTAGAAGACGGCGTAGTATTCATCGGAATTTAACCTATAATATCTTTTAATTATCCAACTCAAAAGGCTTTCAGTAGAAAGCCTTTTTTTACGTCCTTACGTCTCTATGTCTGTATGTCAATACGTCTTTTTAAGTATCTAGTATCTAATCGCTAGTAATAAGTCCATAGTTGATGGTCAATAGTCTATGAGTTTTTGGCTTTAAAAAGCTTTGCGCTGTGCGACATGCGGTATGCGCAATGGTTTTTTAGCTTTTAGAAATAAGTAGTAAATCATTTAATGAAACTTATTAAACACTAATACTTAATCACTAATCACTAAAAAAAACTCATAACGCATAACCCATAACTCAAAACTAATCACT
>WTJX01000079.1 GCA_011524675.1 Cytophagales bacterium | reverse complement strand
AGAGCATATCCCTTTTAAGGATAGGGTCCTGGGTTCGAACCCCAGACCAATCACTCTTTTTTTTTTACCTCCACATTAATTATTATAATTATTTGGAGGTTTTTTTATGCCTTTTCTATTCCTCCTTTCTTACAATTTCATTCTAGCTTTTTTAGTATTGAGTTGATCGTCCATACATTCCAATCTTTTTCACAAAAGCTAACATATAAAACGTGGTTTAGTGAATGGACACAAAAAAAGAGTAGCCCAAAATTAAATTGAACTACTCTAGTGCTGTTTTTTTGTTAGAAGGCTTTGCAAAACCATTTTTTGAACTTATTCTGCGTTATACAAAATTTTAAATCCTCATTTACAATCAGTAAACTGCGGTTTTAAAATTTTGAAAGCCTTGACTAAGCACAAAACCTTAGTTATTCAAAGCCTTCTGTTAGAAAATCTTTTCGCTTACTTTTTAAGTAAATCTCTGATTTCTCCTAACAATACTTCTTCTTTGGATGGTGCTGGAGGTGCTTTTGGTGCTTCCTCTTCTTTCTTCTTAGTCTTCTCATAACCTTTGAGGATAATAAAAATAATCAACCCTACAAATACAAAGTCAATGATAGTGGTAATCAAGTTACCGTAGGTCATAATATTTGCCCCTGCTTCTTTTGCTGCTTCGATAGTATCAAACTCTCCTCCAGAGAGAACGATAAAACGATCGCTAAAGTCTTTGCCGCCAGTAACCAAACCTACCAAAGGCATGATGATATCTTTGACCATAGAGTTGATGACAGCTTTGAAAGCGCCACCTATTACCACAGCAGTAGCTAGTGCTACGATGTCGCCTTTCATTAAGAAAGACTTAAAATCTTTGAAAAATCCCATTCTATTATTTTATTTAAAGGTTTAAAAATTAAACTGTTGAAGGGCTGAATATAGAAATAAAAACAATATATTTGCAACTTGTTATAAGTTGAGATAAACACGATTAGATGAAAAACGCTGAGTTAAAGATATTTGCAGGGCCTGATTCGTTAGATGATTTTAACATTGATGAGGTATATGAGATTGCAGAAATGAAAGCTAAAGGCAAGCAGGCTGTTTTTGGTGCAAGAACAGTAGGCTTAAAATCAAGAACTAATTTTGATGCCGTAAACTCTGAGAAAGGCTTCATGGGCTTCGACTTTGATGCGATCATGAAAAACTTCAATATTTTTGGACAAGGTGGGAACTCTGATGATTTGGTAGAACTCCCAACGGTACAGATGGCAGAAAAAATATATAATGACACTGGCTTGGTAGCTAGTTCTGAGATTATGCTTCCTGCTATACAGTTAGCATGTATCAAAAAGTCATTTGCAGACAAACCTATCATGGTATGGAACTCTGCCGTAGATCAACTAGGATGGCACTTACGCCAGATGGCTGGCTTCGCAGAAGAACATAACTGGTCTGTAGGTATCAAAAATGGAAAGTGGCTTGGTGAAGACTTCGCCGTAGCAGAAAGCCCTAGCTATGAAGGAAAAACAAATATAGAAGTGGTATGGGATGGTCTAGCAAACTATGCTTCTCTAGCTCCAGAAATCAACCTTATACAAAGAGGGTGTACACTGCCACTAGACAAAAATGCTCCTATGACGGGAGACTATCACAAAAACAATGTTTCTGATCTGCCTATGTTTAGAAACTTGCCTATGCACTATACTGCCAAAAGAACAAAAAAGAGACATGCAGATAATGCTAAGGTAAGCATGTTCTTTGATCCTAGTCATTCGATAGGTCCTAAATTAAGAGACAAAATAGTGGACTTAACTGTTGAAGCTATGAAAATGAAAGTGTCTGATGACGAATTTTTATATGACGGTGTATTGATAGAAGTAGGTACGGCTAAGTGTGATACTCATCAGCACATTACTTTACCAGAGTTTCAAGACATGTTAGACCAACTCGCTGAATTCAGAACTTTGGTCGGTACGGAACAAACACTTGCTAACAAAGCGTAAAACAGTAAGCAAGTACAAGAACCCTTATACAAACAATCTTTTATTTAAGAGCATGTTTAGATTTTTGAGCCTTTGGCAAAAAAAATTAAACATGCTCTTTGTTTTTAGAGAGATCAAAGGTTGAACATTAAGTATAACTCATCTGTAAATACCTATAGAAGGGTTTACTAAGCCTTGTAAAATAAAAAAAGTAAGCATTCGGTTAACTACGTCTTAATTTTCATGAGCTTTTGGCTATTAGGTATTAGCGCTTAGCTTTTTTAGTAATGAGCCAAAACTATATACTGTTCATTTTTAATAGAATAAGAGCTAACTGCTAAAGGCTAAAAGCTTTAGCTATAGAAAGTATTTAGTGAAAAATCAATGAAAATTAAAACATAACACGTGGTTTACTGAAAGGATACATAAGCTTACATCAGCCAAAGATTAAACGTAAAACGTAGAACTTAAAACGTAAAACGTATATAAAC
>WTJX01000455.1 GCA_011524675.1 Cytophagales bacterium | reverse complement strand
CTATAGAAGGAACGGATTTAGCAGACAAAAGCATAGAAGACATTCTAGCTACAGCAGGTGCTGCTGGAGGTGCGGTAAGAAATAACGGAGGTGGTTATTATAACCATTGTTTGTTTTGGGAAATCTTATCTCCTAACGGAGGGGGTACACCTACAGGAGCATTGGCAGAAGCAATAGATAGCGCTTTTGGTTCTTTAGATAAGTTAAAGGAAGAGTTCAATGCTGCTGCTGCAACAAGATTTGGTTCTGGTTGGGCATGGTTGGTAGTAGTAGATGGTAAGCTAGTAGTTACTTCTTCTCCTAACCAAGACAACCCATTGATGGATGTTGCTGAAGTAAAAGGAACACCTATCTTAGGATTAGATGTTTGGGAACATGCTTATTACTTACACTATCAAAACAGAAGACCTGACTATATCAGTGCTTTTTGGAATATCGTAAACTGGGACAAAGTATCAGAAAACTTTGCTGCTGCCAAATAAGCCTAATTTACACACCTTTAAAAGCCTTAGAATAAACTCTAAGGCTTTTTTTATGAAGGCTTTGCAAAACCTTAGTTATGCAAAGCCTTCTTTATGTGTATTAAAATCTGTTTTTACACGTTATTGCATTTTTTTGCTCCTAAAGTACTAAGCTTTCAATTATATTCCTTCCTCAATTAACTCACATAATTTCTTTTTTGATGACACATATACTCAATAAAAAAACAAAAAACATAGTTTCCTTCATAGTCATCTGTTTGTCTCATTTGACACTATTTGCACAAACAGAAGATGCTTCCAAAGGAAAATACGCTATGCATATTGCCAAAAGAGCACTGAACAAATATGATAAAAATAAAGATGGAAAAATTCAGAAAACTGAAGATGAAAAAACATGGTTACAATATAAGCAGTTAGATGCGAACAAAGATGAAGCCCTATCACTACAAGAGCTAGTCAAGTCAAGCAACGGATACTTAACTAGTTCTAATAAAAAAATCATCAATGTATTGTACAAAACTGTCAACGGAAAAGATTTATACCTAGACATTTATTATCCCTCAGCTAAAAATATTAAGGAAAAGCTTCCCGTCGTATTTTATACTCATGGAGGTGGATGGGCTGCTGGAAGCAGGCATGGCATCACTAAGGGTACTTTCACCGCGGTAGCACAAAAACTTTTAGCCAAAGGCTTTTGTGTCGTCCCTATAAGCTATAGATTAGTAAAAAAAGAAGGCACTTCATTCATGAGAGATTGTGTGATAGATGCTAAAGATGCTATGCGCTATATAGCTAAGCATGCAACAAAATATGGCATCAACCCCAAACGCTTTTTTTCTTTTGGAGACTCCGCAGGAGGGCATATCGCTCAAATGTTATTATTATCTTCCTCTCAAGAGCTGCAAGGAGACAAAGACTTAGCTAACTATTCATATACTATGCAAGCAGGAGTTTCATGGTATGGTCCATGTGATTTTGAGAAAATGTCTTTATTTAATCATGATGACAGACCCAATTTTAGAGACCGATTTGGTGCTAGGATCGCAGGCAAAGATATACAAGGAGAAGAAAAACTTAAGCGTTATAGAGAAATGAGCCCTATTAATTATGTTACAGCTCAAAGCCCTCCTATGCTCATGATACAAGGAAATAAAGATACTACCATCCCTGTAAAGCATGCTTATTATATGCAAGAAAGACTAAAAAAAGTACCTGCCCCTATAGAAATAATGATAGTGAAAAATGCAGGACACAACTGGAGACGTGTAGAAAAGGATGTAAGCCCTACGAGGGAAGAAATTATTCAAAAAACGGTTGACTTTTTAGTATCTCATCAATAACAACTACTAAAAAAAACACTGAAACCTTATATAATAAAGAGCATGTTTAAAATTTAAACATGCTCTTTATGTTTATTCAAGGATCTGCAAGATTTTATTTAAGCTAAGGTTTCTTTGTGTGCATCTGCTGCCCTAATGACAGTTACTCTTTTTTCTCCTTCTATAAAAGCATCAACTTCCTCACTAGTTGCTAATAGGTTTATTTTTTCTATAGCTTCTTTTGCGGTAATCTGTTTGCTAAGCTCAATAACAACTGTTGAGTCCTCTTTAGTTTCTTGAACCTTTACTTCTGTTGGCTCATCTACTTGCTTTGACAGCTTACTATTCTTATCTATATATGTATTGCTACCCGTCGTTACTTCTTCTGATACTACAGTAGAAGACGACGTGTCAGTAGCATTGTCTATAGATTTTTTACTTTTTTTTTTCTTCTGTTGTTCCTCAGAAGTCTTTAATTTGGTTTCCCACTCTCCAATTTTATTTTTGGAAAGTTTAATCTTTTTGTCGGCTTTTTTTAATTTAAGCGCTAGGGACTTTACCCTTTTCTCATAAATTTTAACCTTCGTTTTTTTCTTCTTATCCTTTTTAAAGGATTTTATTTTCTTTTCAGCTTCGTTAATCTTTTCTCCAATAG
>WTJX01000559.1 GCA_011524675.1 Cytophagales bacterium | reverse complement strand
CTTTTACCTTTTTGTTAGTGGGCTGTATGCGATAAACAGTTCACCAAAGTTAAACTTTGACATCACCCAAAATTTGGAGTTTAATTATTTTAAACTAGCATATATATTTATTTTCCTTTTACTGTCATATAATTATTTTATTGTCAATCATTTTATCGTCAATTCTATAGCGGCATTCAAGAAAAATAAAAAGCAATTTGGCATACTCATGGGAGGCTATACATTATTTGCTTTACTGTTTTACCTATGTTTTTCTTCTCGTTTTTACGTTCCATTACTGATCCATCTTGTTTATGTATTTGTGATTTATAGCTTTAGGGTCAATATTTTTGCCCGAAATGCAGATAGGAAGTTATATCGTTACTTTCTTTTCTTTAATATAGTATGTAGCCTAGTAGGGGCATGGGTAGTATTTGAAAGTACGCATGAGAAAAATATTGATAGTAAAAAGTTGACGGCAACGAAGGTGTTTAAGCGAAATGGCTTTCAAGGAGAATACTTGCTCAATGAATTAAGGAAAAAAATAAGAGATAATGAGTTTGTAAAAAGTGAAATGCTAAGTCCTCTTTCTGATAAGAATTTGATTGCCAAGAAGATTAAAAAAACATATACGGCAGACTTCTTTTATGATAAGTTTGATATAAGAGTAAATGTTTTTGATGTGCAAGGAGACGCGCTTTACACTGAGTCTGGTAAAATAACGAGCTACGATTATGTGCTGAAGTATGCTAAAAATAATTTTGAAACAGAATATCCTGACTTGTATTTTGTTTCTAGACCAGACCAACAAACGCCTTATATGTATGTACTGATCGTACCTATCATGAAGGATAATGTTTTTATTGGAGATATTATCTTAGAGCTAAGATTGAAAAAAGCCATTTCTAGTAGCATATACCCTAGGCTGTTGAGAGATGGGAGTGAACTGCCTGTCATAGAGACTTCTAATTATTGTGTGTATTATAGGGAGAAGGTGGAGTTTAGTGTAGGTGATATTGATTATAATAGCTTGGGAGAGCTGTTTTTTAGTCAATTGGACAACATGAGGAATGGGGGCATGTATTTAGGAGAGTATCATCATTTGATGGTGGATATGGGAGATTTAAATCACATTGTTGTTTCTACGAAGTCAAACGGGATCAAAACTATTTATGCCAATTATTCTTTTTTGTTTATTGTATGGACGTTCATCCTTTTATTGGTATTGATTGCTAGGATTAGTTTTGACAGGATCAATAGAGTGAAGATTAGTTATTCTGCAAAAATACAGCTGTATTATAATATTGCTTTTTTTCTACCCTTGGTTATTATTAGTATTACCATTTTGGGGGTCATAGACTCTTTTTATTCTAAGGATATAGAAAAGGATTTTAAAGACAAAGCATTGCAAGTTTCTTCTTATGTGAATCAACAATTGATAGAGAATGATGGAGAGATCAACCAAATTTATAACCTTAACGAAAAGATTGCTTATCTAGCCAATAATACGAAAACGGATATTAATCTGTATGATAGAAACGGTGTAGTGGTCAATACTAGTCAGCCATTGATTTTTGAGTCAAAATTAATGTCAAAAAACATTAACCCTAAAGCTTATGTGGATTTGATAGAAGGTCATAAGAGCATTACGATGGTCAATGAAACCATAGGTGAGTTACGCTTTCAAGTCTTTTATGCTTCTATCCTATCTCAATATGACAATGATAATGTAAAGGCTATTTTGAGTATTCCATTCTTCAATGCCAAAGAAGATTTGGGAAGTAAACGAACGGCATTGTTTACCGTGGTAGTTAATATTTTTTCTTCTCTATTTTTATTGTTGTTATTGTTGAGTTATTTGACGTCCAATACATTGACAGAGCCACTAAAGCTTATTTCTCAGCAGATGAAGGCGTTTTCTTTGAGTAATAAAAATGAGCTGCTTAAGTGGAACTCTGACGATGAGATAGGTATGGTGGTAAAGGAGTATAACCATATGTTGCAAAAGCTAGAGCAGAGTAAACAGGAACTAGAAAAAAACAAAAAAGAAGAGGCTTGGCGTGAGATGGCTAAGCAGGTTGCTCATGAAATAAAAAACCCGCTTACTCCCATGAAGTTAAGCCTTCAACACATGCAACGCTTACTTTCATCAGAAAATGAAGGGTATCAGAAGAAGTTTGAAACGCTACTTCATCAGATAGATACGTTGAGCGATATTGCAACTTCCTTTTCTTCTTTTGCCAAAATGCCGATTCCTAGAGCGGACAAATTTGATGTGGTCAAGGAGCTGAATAGCATACTGGATTTATATCGCAATACGGGTAAGGTAGAGTTGGTTGAGGATATTGCAATAGGGGAAGTATTGGTGCTTGGAGATGTCAAATTGATGGGTAGGACATTTACTAACCTCATTACCAATGCTATACAGGCAGTACCGTCAGACAGACAGGCAGTTTTAAAGGTTGCTTTGGTACAGGAAGAAGGCAAGGTGCTGATAAGCTTTCAAGACAATGGTAGTGGCATACCACCCGAAATACAAAAAAAGGTGTTTGTTCCTAACTTTAGCACAAAGTATTCAGGCTCAGGCTTGGGCTTGGCAGTTGCCAAGCGCGGTATCAATCATGCTGGTGGTGAGATATGGTTTGAGAGTGATAACACAGGAACTACTTTTTTTATAAGTCTTCCTGTGTCTTAAAGTTTTTGAGGATAGCATTAGAAAACACAAACTCATTTAATATTTCTTGTTTGGCATTGAGGATATTTTCCTTAGTGCCTTCCCATAGTTTTTCTCCTTTATATAAAAAGATGATATTCTCGCCTATTTCTATTACAGAGTTCATATCATGTGTTACCACTACAGTAGTGATATTATACTCTTTGGTGATTTCTTGAATAAGGCTATCTATAATCATAGCCGTCTGTGGGTCTAGCCCAGAGTTAGGCTCATCGCAGAATAAGTATTTTGGGTTGAGGACTATTGCTCTTGCTATACCTACCCTTTTTTGCATACCACCACTTATTTCTGAGGGCATACGTTTATTTACTCCGGCAAGTCCTACTCTTTCAAGGCAAAAGTTTACACGTTCTAGCTTTTCTTTTGGAGAAAGCTCTGTAAGCATGTGCAGTGGAAACATGACGTTCTCTTCCACGGTTTTTGAATCAAAAAGCGCAGAGCCTTGAAATAACATGCCTATTTCACTTCTGATGGCTCTTTTGGTTCTATTGTTGGCACCTACGATGTCTCTACCATGGTATTTGATGCTACCAGTGTCTGGACTGATAAGTCCTACCAAGGATTTGAGTAATACACTTTTTCCAGTACCACTAGAGCCTATGATAAGGTTGGTCTTTCCCTGCACAAATTCGGCACTGATGCCTTTGAGAATCTGCTTGTCGCCAAAGCTTTTGGTTATATTTTCAAATGTAATCACTAGAGGAATAATTTTGCTAATAAGAAATCTGCCAATAAAATACCGATACAGCTTGCGGTAACCGCGCTAGTACTTGCTTTCCCTACTTCCAAAGCTCCTCCTTTGGTGTAGTACCCTTTGAACGAAGAGATGGATGAGATGATGAATGAAAAAACAGTAGCTTTGATTAGACCAAAAAATACGTTGAAAGGGATAAAATCTAACTGAATACCATAGATGTATTCAGAAGGAGTAAGAGCACCTGTGAGTACACCTGCGAGGTAGCCACCACCGATCAATAAGAATGCGGAAATGATAATTAAGGCTGGGAAGGTAATGAGAGTAGCAATGATTTTTGGTAACACTAAGTAGGAGGCTGAGTTGATACCCATGACTTCCAAAGCGTCTATTTGTTCTGTTACACGCATTGTGCCTAGCCCCCCAGCTATATGCGAACCCACTTTTCCTGCCAATACGATACATGTAATGGTTGGCGATAGTTCTAATATTCCCATGTCTCGGACAAGCGTACCGATTAAGGATTGAGGAAGCAAAGGATGTGTGAGTTGATACGCTGTCTGTACGGCGGATACACCTCCCAAAAAGAATGAGATGATAGAGACGATAAATAGCGAGTTCACACCCAGCTCTACTGCTTCTTCAAAAGTTAATTTTACGTAAACGTTGAACCTCTCTCTGTCTGTAAAAAGACTACCCAAAAAAATAAAATACTTTCCTAGTGTTTGCATTTGGCTAAAATAAGTAAAAAATTAAGAATGAGGTAAGATTATTGCCCTATTCTTTACTTACCGTCATGGATTTTCTTTTGAAACCACTAAGTTTGTGGTTCAAAGTGAAAAATATTGAAAGTTAAAGGTAGAACGTTAAACGTTGAAGGTCATGCATTAAATGATTAAGAAAATACGTTAACTAACGGAATAATTAACTTGAACACCTGAACACTCGAACACATTATAAACATGAAAGCACTTCACATATATAATTCTTTTACAAAAGAAAAAGAGGAGTTTAAATCAGTAAATCCTGCTAAAGTGGGGATGTACGTATGTGGACCTACAGTGTATGGGCATCCACATTTAGGGCACGCACGCTCTGCCATTACGTTTGATATCGTTTTCCGCTACCTTACATACCTTGGTTACAAAGTACGTTATGTGCGTAATATTACAGATGTAGGACATTTGGAAGATGAGGTAGCAGGAGCTGGAGAAGACAAAATCGCCAAGAAAGCTAGGCTAGAGCAGCTAGAGCCTATGGAGGTAGCGCAGACCTATACCAATAGCTACCACAGTGCTATGGATCAACTGCAAGTGTTACGTCCTAGCATAGAGCCTTTGGCTACAGGGCACATACCAGAACAAATCAAAGCCATAGAAAATGCCGTAGCAGCAGGATACGCCTACGAGAAGAACGGATCTGTGTATTTTAACCTAGAAAAATTTGCCCAAGATAAAGAGTATGGAGGGCTTTCGGGGAAAGTACTCGAAGATTTGCAAGTAGGATCAAGAGATACAGAAGGCTTAGACGAAAAAGAGCATCCACATGACTTTGCTTTATGGAAAAAAGCAGACCCTAAACACATCATGAAGTGGGAGTCTCCTTGGGGGCTAGGCTTCCCTGGTTGGCATATTGAGTGTACAGCCATGAGTCATAAGTATTTAGGCTTTCCATTTGATATACATGGAGGAGGAATGGATTTGCAGTTTCCACACCATGAAGCCGAGATCGCCCAAGCGCAAGCATGTTTTCATGAAGCACCTGCCAACTACTGGATGCACAACAATATGCTTACCATCAACGGGCAAAAAATGGCAAAGTCTAAAGGTAATTTTATCAATTTGGACGAAATGCTTACAGGTAAACATGATTTGTTGGAGCAAGCCTATAGTCCTATGACCATTCGCTTTTTTATGTTGCAAGCCAACTATAGAAGTACGGTAGATTTTTCTAATGAAGCCTTACAGGCAGCAGAAAAAGGCTATCAAAAACTAATGAAAAGTGATAAGGTGCTCAAAAAGATGAGTCCTCAAAAGACCAAAAACCTTGATGAGACGTTAGATGCCTCTGTCATAAGACTCTTGACACAGTTTGAACAGGAAATGAATGACGACTTTAATACTGCCAAAGCGATAGCTGTATTATTTGAATTGTCGTCATATATTTTTCAATTTGAAAACAAACAATTACCCTGGGCGAGTCTTGCCAAAGAGACACAAAAACTTTTGTTAGAGAAGTTTCCTATCTTTATACATGATATATTAGGGCTTAAGTCTGAAGAAGAGGGGAGTGGTGATCGTTTAGATGCTTTGGTAAACCTGCTCATCAATCAGCGTAAAGAGGCTAGAGAAGCCAAAGATTTTGCGCTTTCAGACAAGATAAGAGATGACCTAGCGGCGATAGGCATCGTATTGAAAGATAGCAAAGAAGGCACAAGTTACGAACTAGAATAGACTATTCGGAGACCTTAGAGACACAATATGCAAGATACAAGACGAGAGAAATTATATTCTTTTGTCTTGCGTCTTGTATCTCAAAATCTTAAAATCTCAAAGTCTTCACCTTACTTCTTGATAAAGTTTAAGATTTTTTCGTCCATAGGTTTTACCTTACTTGGGTAGAATGCTTCTACCTCTCCTTTTTCGTTTACCAAGTACTTGCAAAAGTTCCATGTAGGCTTTTGGTCATTAGCACCCTCTTTCAACCATTTATAAATAGGGTGTGCTTTCTCTCCCTTCACATCTATCTTAGAAAATAGCTGAAAAGTAACGCCATAGTTTTTTTGACAAAAGTTAGCTATCTGTTCATCTTTATCAAATTCCTGACCTCCGAAATTATCAGAAGGGAAACCTAAGATCACTACTTTATCTCCATGTAGTTCATGCAGCGCCTGTAAGTCTTTGTACTGCTTAGTATAGCCACATTTTGATGCCGTATTTACAATGAGTAATTTTTTGCCTTTGTATTGACTAAGGTCAATGGTTTCTCCATCAAGAGTTTTTGCTTGATAGTCATATAGTGATGTTGCTTCTGCGCTGTGCATGTTAAACATGAATAATAAGGAAATTAAGAACATAAGTAAATATTTAATATGGTTTGATAATCGTATTAGCATGGTACACTGAAAGATAGTTTTGCAAAGTCTTCTAGTAATGAGTCAAAACGATATGCTATTCATTTTTAATAAAATAAAAGCTAACTGCCAAAGGCTAAAAGCTTTAGCCACAGAAAGTATTTAGTGAAAAATCAAGAAAAGCTAAAACACAACACGTGCTTTACCGAATAGATGCTACTACCTATATACAAAATTATACTCAAAGAGTTTTTGAAATGGTTAAATAACTATTCTTTTTGGAGCATTGATTCATCAATACGCTAAACCAAATGAGAAATACCTGCCATGGTTTTATGTGCCATTTGTGCAGCTAGCTCTCCCGAAGTCATGGCAGCATTGATAGATCCGTTCAACTGATGATCCCCAGCAATGGCTATTCCTTCACTAATCATAGTAGCTCCCACTTCCATACTGCATTGGATATTATGCATGGATGGCAAAGCCTGTGCTATAGGGTAATGTTTTAGAAAGCGAGCATCATCTATCCCAAATTGCTCTGCCAATTCTTTTGTGGTCTGCGCAATTAGTTCATCTATCGTATAGTCATGCTTCTTTACGACGGTTACAGATAATAAATCACCATCCCCTTTGCTTTCTGTAGCAATGCTAGTAGGGTAGAAAATATTGTTGACCAGGCTATCTTTTCTTTTACTTAGCCCGATGATAGGTTTAGCTATATTCCTTTCTTTAACGCTGAAATAGAGCGAGTCGCAGCTTTTCCAGTCAAGGCTAGAGACATAGTTTTTCATGAGCCTTTCGGGATCGGTGGCCACTATGATAAAGTCTGTTTCAATAGTTTTACCTCCTTTTAGGGTGATTTGGTTTTGACTAATGTTTTCCACCTCGCAGTTCAGTTGTATATCAGTTTTGTTGAACTGATTGGCAAGCTGTAGAGGGATAGCCCCCATTCCTTTTTTAGGAATCATCGCTTTCCCTTCGCCAAACATTTTATACACAAACTCAAACATTCTACTTGAAGTACTTAAATGAGGCTCTAAATAGATACCACTAAAAAATGGCTGAAAGAAATTTTCAATAATACGTTTAGAAAAGCCCTGTTTTTCAAGGTAGGCAAGGGTAGTATGTTCATCATGAGCAAAGATGTCTTCTATACTTTTACGCCCTAATTTCTTTTTGAGTCGGTACGTCTTGATTTTATCACTAAGGCTAGCGTCAGAAGAAAAAATCATAGGCAAAAGAAAGCGAATACTCCTCAAAGGATCACCAAATAGTTTGCCTTTGCCGTGGTCAAACAATAAAGCACCAGCCTCCAAGGCTTGTAGTTCTAGGGCTTCATAGTCTAAGTATTCTTTAGCTTTGGGATAGGCTTCCAACAACACTTGAAATCCTCTGTCAAGCTGAAAGCCTTCTATGGTATCCGTTTGAACCCGACCACCTATAGCTTCATCCTTTTCTATGATGACAGGAGCATAGCCAAGCTTTTCTAATTGAATAGCTGCAACTAGACCACTAATGCCTGCACCAATAATGTGTACTTTATTGTCTTTCTTTTCTTTCATTATCCAAAGTAAACAAAAAATGAGATATGAAGTTCATGAGCTTTTCGTTTTTTCAAAAGAGCTTTTCGACTTGTAGTATGCGCTTTGTACCATGACTCCATTATTCATTATACATTGTTCATTATTCATTAGTTTCCGCCACTTCCGTGGAATAAAATCCAGCTCTTTTGAGTATCTAGTAGTTAGTATCTGGTATCTAG
>WTJX01000339.1 GCA_011524675.1 Cytophagales bacterium | reverse complement strand
GTCAAAAATCGGGAATAAAATTAAACTCCCTGCGGTCAAACAGTAATTTTATTCTGTCCGATTTTTAACTCATTTACTGGGGAATCTCCAAGGGCGGAATCGCTCAACACTAAGAATGTAACTGATTGATAATTAGGTTTTTACAAAAATACGTCATAGGTAGCTAATCCCAACCTTTCACTTATTAACATTTAAAATTTTCTTTGTTAGTTCTTTTGATGAGGAAAAAACGGTCTTTAGACATGAAGTCTTCTTTTAAGATCATGCTTTCAAATCCAATTTTAAAAGACATATCAATCATTTCATCTGTAAAAGCTTCATTCATTTCAAAGTATAACTTTCCATTTTCACTCAAAAGTGTTGTGGCGAGTTGCATGATTCTACGATAAAAAACTAAGGGATCACTATCAGGAACAAACAGCGCACTAGCAGGCTCATAGTTTAGTACATTTGCACGCATCATTATTTTTTCTGATTCTCGTACATAAGGAGGGTTGCTTACTATGATGTCAAACGAGCCTTTCCAGTCGTAGTCATCAAAGATGTCATGATAGATAAAGTCAACCGTCGCTTCATTTTTTTGTGCATTTTTTTGTGCAATACTCAGTGCGTCTAAGCTTACATCAAGGCTAGTAACTTCACTTCCTTGGATATTTTTTGCTAAAGCAATAGGAATACAGCCACTACCCGTCCCTATGTCCAATATTTTGGGATTACTGACTGTATTTTCTGCAATGATCCATTGAACCAATTCCTCAGTTTCTGGTCTAGGAATCAAAACACCTTTACCCACATCTAAGGTCATATTCATAAACTCTTCTTGTCCCAATACATATTGTATCGGTTCTAAAGCAAGCAACCGTTTCATCACCGCACTAAAATCAAACGTTTGAGTGATGGCTTTGTTCAAAATAACATCCATACGCTCTACCTCTAGGTAGTGAGAAAGTAAACGATAACTTATAGCTTCAGCTTCTTCCATAGGGTAAGCTTCGCTAAGCTGCTGAGTCAATTCTTGAAATAAGGCTCTACTGTAGATCATAAACTGCAATTTGATAGGTCAAAAGACAAAAAGCAAATACAATCGCTTGTACTTTTATCACTGTCCTTCTTACTTTGCACTTATGGAAAAATATATGCGTCGTGCCTTAGACTTAGCCGCCCTAGGCAAAGGGCAAGTAAGTCCAAACCCTATGGTTGGTTGTATCATTGTCAAAGATGATAAAGTCATAGGCGAAGGCTATCACGAAAAATACGGCGGCCCACATGCAGAGGTAAATGCTGTACGAGATGCAGGAGAAGAAAATGTAAAAGGAGCAACAGTATATGTAACCTTAGAGCCTTGCTCACACTATGGAAAAACACCTCCTTGTGCCGATATGTTGGCACGCTTGCAACCACAAAAAGTGATCGTATCTAAGCTTGACCCTAACCCCTTGGTGGCAGGCAGAGGAATGAAAAAACTCAATGAAGCAGGCATTACCACAGAGGTAGGACTTTTGGAAGACGAAGCGAGCAAGCAAAACCGAGCTTTCTTTACTTTTATGAACAAAAAAAGACCCTTTGTACTTTTGAAGTGGGCACAAACGGCAGACGGATTTATTGCCAGAGAAAACTATGACTCAAAATGGATCAGCTCAGAAGCATCTCGTAAGCGCGTACATGAGTGGAGAGCGGCACATGATGCTATTATGGTAGGAACAAATACTGCATTGCATGACAATCCTAGCTTAAATATACGTTTTGACATAGCAGGAAAGAATCCAATTCGCATTGTCATAGACAAGCAACTAACACTTCCGCAAACACATCATCTTTTTGACCAGACACAAGAAACCTTGTGTTACAATATGCTCGAAAGCAAAAAAGATGGAAAGATAGAATACATCAAACTCAAAGAAGAAGCTTTATTTCCACAGATTTTAAATGACTTGTATGAACGAAAAGTACTTTCTTTGATTGTAGAAGGTGGAGCGTATCTATTGAACGAATTGATAGCAAGGGACCAATGGGACGAAGCTAAAGTGTTTGTTTCAGAAAAAACATTTGACAAAGGTATTGCTGCGCCAAAGATCACTAAGCCTGTTTATACTACTGAAGAGATAGCATCTGATGAGTTATTGACCTATCACAATTTTTGACAAAGTTTAGTCGTAAAAAATGGTTTTGCAAAGCCTTCTATTATTTCAACTTGTTAATAGTTTTGTTGTTTAATAATGATTTCATTTGATTGATAGCTGTTTTATTAAGTTGAATTAACCTTTCGCTTTGAACCATGCCTTGTTGAATTAAAAGAGCATTTATACTTTCTAAGTTACTAAGGATAACCAATTGTTCTAAAGTAGCATTATCACGGATATTTCCTCTTTTCTCAGTATTAGTTTCTCTCCATTGTTTTGCCGTTACTCCAAAAAGCGCCACATTTAATAAGTCTGCTTCATTATCATAAACAAAACTT
>WTJX01000648.1 GCA_011524675.1 Cytophagales bacterium | reverse complement strand
TTCTCATAAGTTAATCACTTCAAAAGTGGTCAACCTATTTCAGGGACGTACAACTAATCACTAATCACTAACCACTAATCGTTAATCACTAATCACTAACCACTAATCGAAAGCCGTGATTATCTTGACTAAGGCTTGGCTTATCACTATTACGAATACCATTAAGACAAAAAAAGGGAAGGAGATCCCAACTGCCCCCACGTATTACTCGGCGAGAACCAGTACGAGGACCACTAGGATCAATGCTAGGAGATGTTTTATAATAATTTTTATGATACCAGTCGCTACACCACTCCCACACATTACCAGTCATATCATACAAACCGAAGGCATTAGGTTTTTTAAGCCCAACAGCTTGAATTTCATTGATGGTCATGTCTCCACACCAAGCAACTTTAGTAACATTGTTGCTTCCAGCAAAAACATGTTTTTTACCAGCTCTTGCTGCATATTCCCATTCTGCCTCAGTAGGTAGTCTAAACTTTTTACCCGTTTGTTCACTTAGCCAATCCGCATATGCTTTAGCACCATACCATGTAACTTCTATCATGGGTGTGTTTTCAGTTTTTGCGTAACCACTCCCTTTGAAATAAAAACTACCATTGGCAAAGCCCACAGCACAGTCTTTATCATTCATATCTACCCACTTTACCCCAGCAAAAACGCCATAAGGCGTTACTTTTTTGGCATTCATAAACTGAATATATTCTTTGTGAGTAATTTCATATTTACTCATATAAAAATCATGAGAAATATGCACTTTGTGAATAGGTTTTTCACTATCGTTTTCTCCTCCCATTTGAAAAATACCAGCAGGTATAAGTTTAAACTGGGTTTGTGAAATAGGCTCAATATAGCTACTGTTCTTTTTTGTTGTTTTGACTTTTTTCTTACTACTTCCAAAGCTCACGTTCTTGTCCTCAAAATTCGGTTTCTCTTTAGTAGTACTTCTTTTGATACTAGCTAGCTGTGTAGTACTCAAAGTAAGAACACTAAGTTTTCTACTTCTATTATAGGAGGGAAGCTTAGCATTCAAAGGTTTAGTTATGAATACTATACCAATAAGAAAAGAGTATATAGAGAATAAAAATTTCATTATCTTTTGATTAATATATCAGAGTGAAATCAATGTGCCCTTTTTGTAGCCTTGGTTGTAAGGTTTTGATATGTTTAGATAGGGAGTAAAGAAAGTAAAACTAGAAGTCTTTGCAAAATCTTAGTTATGCAAAGACTTCTACTAAAAAGCTAAAAACTTATCAGAACTAAAACAAGCTTTAGCAAACGCTTATTTCTAGTTGATGAAAATATCATCAAGACTCAGTTCTACAATTTTACCATGAATACTAAGTTCTTTAAAATCTATTTTATCTTTTGCGCCAATAAGCAAGAAAGCTTTAGGTTTATTTTTGATATATTGATTATGAAAATTAATAACATCATCCAAACTAGCATTTTTGGAAAAGTTATACACCTTTTCTCTCATGCTGTAGACTCTATCAAATTCTTTCATTTGTAGGTATGCACTTATGACATCACCTTTGGTAATCCTACTACTTTCAATAGACTTAGTCAACGATTCTTTAGAGTTAGAAAATAAGTTTGAAGAACGAGGTATGTTATAAAGCAAGTCTAGCATTCCATTCATAGCTTCTTTTAGCTTATCTGCCTGAGTACCTATATAAGAAATAGAGTAATGCAGCTTGTTAGTGTCAGAAGGATTTGAAAAGTAAGACCTTACAGAGTAGGCTAATGCCTTAGACTCCCTTAATTCTTGAAACACTACAGACCCCATATTACCTCCAAAATATTCGTTATATAAGCTTGACTGAGGAATATAAGAAGGATCATAAGCCCCTACAGAAGAAAGCATGACTACTTCTGCTTGTACCATGTCGTAAGGGACATAGTATATGATTGATTTATCTATATTCTTTGGCGAAAAGCTAACAATAGGTTCGGATTTTTCTACGCCTTCATGAAAACTATGGTGCTTTACAACTACTTCTTTTACTTTTTCAAGAGCTTCTGGGCCATAATAGATGACTCTATATGTATGCCTAAAAAGTTCATTTAGGTAGGTGATTAGTTCTTTAGAATTTACTTTTTCTAGCTCGGTAGCGGTCAAACCATATTTAAAAGGGTTCTCTTTTCCATACTTGGCATAACTAACCAATGCCCTTTGCAATATCGCTCTTTTGTCTAATCTTTGATTTTCTCTTGATTTTAACGTCTGCTCTTTAAGATTTTGGAGAGCCACTTCATCTTCTTTTGGAGCATTGATGTATGCGATTAACAGACGCAGACCTTCATCCATGTTTTCTGCTAGACCACTTAAGCTAACGCTAGTTTCTTTCTCGTCAGAAGAGACACTAAAACTACAGCCTAGCTTATAAAAAGCTTGACTAAGCTCAGTAGCATTCATCTTTTCAGTACCAAGATAGCTTAGGTAATCTATGGCAAGCTCGTGTCTTTTGTCATGATAATCACCTTTGTCAAAATCAATGATAAGCTCAAAAAGCTCATTTTCTTCATTTTTTTTGTAAATGAATTCTTTTCCTTTGATAGCATCAATTGATAATTCTTTTTTGAAGTCCAAAAATTTAGGTGAAATGCTTGGTGTTTCGATAGTTGACCATTCACTAAAAAAATCAGACTTAGCCTCTCTATTGACAGGTACAGGCGTAATGTTTGGTTTTTCTACTTTTAACGTGTTTTCGTCTGTTCCTTGTAGTTTATTGATCCTAACATAGTTTTGATTGTAATGTTCTTTTACAAAGGCTTGTACTTCTGCCTTGGTTACTTTTTCTAGTAAATCAATTTCTTTGATATAGTCCTCCCAAGGGATATTATGAATAAATGCTGTAACAAAGTTATCGGCTCTGTCGTCATTACTCTCTAGACTTGTCATAAGAGATTTTTTATAATCATTGACTACAGCTCCTATCAACCAATCTGGGAAGTTACCTTCTTTTAATGAGTCTAACTGACTTATGAGCAATGCTTCAACATCTGCTAGACTTTGACCTTTATTAGGGTTAGCAGACAGCATATGTATGGAATAATCGCTTAGGCGTAGAGGGTAAGAGTAAGCACCCAGTACTTTTTGTTTTTGATTTAGGTTAAGATCTATCAAACCCGCCTCACTATTGGACAAAAGCATAGATACTAGTTCCATCATCAGAGATTCTTTGGTTTTGATCCCTGGGAAACGAAAGCCTATCAACACAGACTCATCAGTAGGTCCTACAACTTCTTTTTCTATGATGGAAGTGATAGGAGCTTCTTTCTCATAGGTAAACGCTGGGATTGGTTTTCTTTCATAGTGTTTAAAGGCTTTGTCTATGGCTTGAATGGTTGCCTCTGGGTCTAAATCTCCACTCAAACAAATAGCCATATTGTTGGGTACATAATAGGTAGCAAAGTATTTTTTTATCTCTGTGATAGAAGGATTTTTGAGGTGGTCTATAGTACCAATGGTAGTTTGTGTGCCATAGGTATGTTTTTGGAACATCGAAGACAATAATAGCTCCCATACTTTTCTACCATCATTATCTAACGCTCTGTTTTTTTCTTCATACACGGCTTCTAGTTCAGTATGAAACAATCGTGGTGTCATTTGGCTAAACCTTTCTGACTCAAGCGTGATCCATTTTTCAAGTTGATTTGAAGGAATGTTATTTACATAAACGGTTTGTTCAAAGAAAGTATAAGCATTAGTACCTTGTGCCCCGACCAGTGCTGTAGCTTTATCATATTCGTTTGCAATAGCATAACTGGCTGCCACAGAAGAAACACTATCAATCTGATGGTAGATCGCTTTTCTTTCTGTCTCTTCTTTAGTTTGACGATACTTTTCGTACAGCGATTCTATTTTGTCTAACTCAGCTTTTTCTTTTTCCCAATCTTGTGTTCCCAACTTTGGTGTACCTTTAAACATCATATGCTCTAGGTAATGTGCTAAGCCTGTAGCTTCATTTGGATCGGTTTTGCTACCTGCAGCAACAGCTACATAGGTTTGTACTCTTGGTTCATCTTTATAGACGGATAAATAAACTTTTAAACCATTTTCTAAAGTGTAAATTCTTGCTTTTTGAGGGTCTCCCGCTACAGTTTTATAGCTGTAACCATTTTTATCTGTTTGTATATCTGTTTTTTTTGTACATGATATGAGTGTACAAAATGAAAATAATAGTATGCTGAAATATTTCATGTGTTTAAAATGTGTTCGAGTGTTTATGTATTCAAGTGTTCAAATCGAAAAAGCTTTGTGCTATGAGCTATGGGCTTTGAGTTTTTTAATCGTTGCCTTGTGAGCTAAGCTTCTTTAATCCTTAATCTTTAATCTTTTAACATGGTAGTTTCATGTGTTCGAGTGTTTATGTATTCAAGTGTTCAAATTGAAAAAGCTTTGTGCTATGAGCTTTAATTATATAATCATGCGCTTGCCTATCAGTATTAATGCCACATTAGACATTAGACCTTTGACATTCGACATGCTCGCTTCATGTGTTCGAGTGTTTATGTATTCAAGTGTTCAAGTTGATAATCATATAGTATTCAGGTAGTTATTTCTACTTTACGAAGTTAGGGCGTTTCCATTAGTCTTTTCTCTCAAATTGGCTCTTTACTATATGCTAAGGCATATTTCTTAATGCTCAGTCCTCTCACACCCATAAAAATCCAACTTTAGTTTTAACTTCATTAAGTAAAATCAAGCGACCAAATTATACTATTTTTGTATTATTTCTCAACTTAAAAACAATTTTCTTTTTTATTCAAAGAATAACTTTTCATAAACATGCTTTGATTATGTGCTCCAATGGGCAGAATGACGTTTTTGTATTTCACGGTAGTATAATAACAATTCTTTTGTATTGAGTTCTTTTTCTTCAATAAGCATTGCTGCTGCCGTGCTTATAGTGATATTGGGGTAAAAACAATCTCTAGCAAGATGTGTGTATTTTAATACTTTAAATCCATTGAACCAACGATAAAAACGGTTGGTGAAAATAGAGGCAGAAGAACTGTGTCGCCTTATGTTGTTTACTATTTCAGTAAAGTATTGTTCATTTAGAAATAAAGCTACGCTGTCAGGAAGTTGTTTTGCATCTTGTGTGTAGAGAGAAGGTATTTGTTGTAAAAAAAGCTTCAGATCATCAAATATTTTGGGGTGATAAGTCAATAACTCAGTTTCTTGTTTTATTTGATCGTTCATAGCTTTTCCAGTACCAAAGGGAACTCTATCCGATAGGCGAGGAGAAGGTATGGTATGTGTACGTGTGATTTCGCCAAAGTTTCCATTGGGGATAAGCTTATGTAAAAAATAAAAGTCTTCTCCCGCTTTACGTTTATTCATACCTCCATGTTGCTGGTATGCTAAAGAACGTACCGCCATGCTAGAACCGATGGTATGGTAGGCATGTGGATGCCCTGCATGTCTCAATGCTTCTATATAGTACCTAAGGTGCAACTCATAAGCTATGATCTCTTCGCTATTTTCTTGGTCAATTGGATGCTCATAGTGTATAGAACATGCTTGTATCTTGGGCTGTGCGAAAAAATAGTTTGAGATTTCAATTAGGTAGTTTTTGGGGAAAAGTGTATCAGCATCGGTACAAAGTATGACACCGTTTTTATTCCCTAGCATTTCAAAGCGTCTTACAGCCTCATCCATGCCTATCTTTCTAGCTAATCCTACCCCTGCATGTTTTCTGGGTAGTTCAAAACAACAGATACTATGAAAGGTAATGTTTTTAAACTCTTGGGTACTTACCCAACGTTCAAATTCCCCAATACTGTCCTTATTGATCTTGTTGATTTCTTCACTATCATTATCCGATCCGTTAAACACAATAATAACTTCTGTATGATGGCTAGGTAATGTGCAATTACGCAATGAAGAAATAGTTTTCATCAATGCTTTTTCTTTATAACAAGGTATAACAATGATTAGCTCTGTGCCAGCCGCAGGCATAGAATGTAGTTGCTGTTGAGGGTAGGCATACCTTTCTAGATAGAGGTTCATATATATTATAATAAAAATGCAATATAGATAAGCATTTGGTAAAGTACGTCTTTATTTTGATGAGCTTATAAAAAATCTAATAGTAGGCTTTGCAAAGCCTACTAAAAGGTGACTCCACAAATACATATTTAAAAAAGTGTTAAAAAAGATAAAAAAAGTAGTTTTTTGAAACCTTTTTGAGTCTAGAAAAATTTTTTCTAATTAAAACCGCCAAAAACAACCTCAAAAGTTAGCTAAAGTTCTCTTTTCAATAAGCCGAATCTTGCTTTTTTTTGTTTTATGGGTCTATTTTCAGCTGGTTTTCCCTTAAAATCATATTTTTTCTTTTAATAGTGAAATTTATTGCTTAAATTGATAAAGCAATAAGGAAGGAGAGTAAGCGTTATATCTGTTTTTTATTAGTTTCATCTTATTAATTATTTCCTTTATCTATAGTTTTATAATTGAGTAATCCCTGAAGCTTATTATGACTAATTTCATCATTTATATCATCAAAGTAAATATCATTTTTAGTTTATTTACGATACTTTACTATTCTTTTTTTAGAAATTTAACTTTTTATAGTCTTAACAGGTTTGTTTTATTAGGGACAATAGTTAGTTCTTTACTCATTCCTTGTTTAGACATTAATTTACCTTTTTTGGGTAGTGGGAAAGCTCATTCAGACTTTAAGCAAAATCTTCTCCATAAAATAGATGTCATAAAAGTTGAAAAACTTTTTGATACACCTAAAGTTGTAGATCACTCTTCATCAACTGCCGCTATCACTCTTCAAGGTGCTGAGAACCAAGTTATAGATACGGTGATAAAAGATAGTCGCAAAGCATCAACAAAAAGTTTTTTTAGCTTATCAAGCATACTTAAATATATTTATATGTTAGGTATATTGATTACCTTATTCTGTTTGCTTAGAGGTGCTTTGAAAATTATACACAAACGTATCACAGCACAAAAAATTTATTCTTTTAACTTCATTTCTGTTGTTAAATTAAAGATCGATCATGTGTTTTCAAGTTTTAAATGGGTGTTTCTACCAGAAGATTATGACTTTCGTAGAGAAGATCCAGTTATCAAACATGAGATAGCTCATATTAAACTTAAGCATTCTTATGATCTTTTGTTAACGGAGATATTTGTCATGATTAATTGGATGAATCCTTTTGTTTATATCTTTAGGTATCACCTCAAAGCTTTGCACGAATTCCAAGCAGACAAATCAGTATTATCTACTAACATCAAGAAATCGGATTATTTGACGCTAATGTTACAAAGCGTATTAGGCAAAAATACATTGAACTTAGCCAGTGGTTTTGATAGTTCTAGTATGAAGAAAAGAATCAATATGATTATGAAAAGCAAAAGCAATGGTTTTGCTGTACTACGTTATGTTTTTATTCTACCTCTATTTGCGCTTATGTTGATGTCATTCTCTATAAAAAGAGATTTTGAAACCAAGGAAGCTATTATTAGTACAATAGAGAAAGCCATTAATATAAATATACAGAGTGGTGTTACAAGTAGAACTCATTTTGATGGTCCTAAAAAGTCTTTCTTTAAAGAAAAAAGGAAAAAAGCTAAAAAGGGAATCAACAAAACTGTTGCTGCCAAAGAAGAGCGTTACAAAAAAATGAATATAGAAGGCTTCTCTGTCATGATAGAAAACAAAGCCTTTGAAGAAGACTTTGTGGCTACATTAAAAGCTTATGATAGGCTGAAAAAAGATTTAAGAAGAATAGCTCGTTCAAGAATGAATAGAGAAACATTACATCGCCTACAAACTATAAAAATATTTTTAGATTGGAATACTAATAAAACCTCTATATCCCAAATAACACATGTTGAAGAAGAGCTGCACAATAACTTATATTATTCAAGCGTTAAGAGTTTTAACAAATATACCAATCAAAGACACATGCCATTTGCATTGTTACATACACTAGCCTATACCTATTACAATAAATTTTTGATAGGAGAAGAAGGTAGTACCATAAGAGAAGTATATGAAGAGGAAGTAGTCGAAAATGGCAAGTATAACGATTTGACCTACTTAACTGAGGAAGGCGAATACGTTGTTATGGAAAGGGGATTGAAGAAAAGCGAAGCTCATTACTTTGCTACATCTACTATTTCTTTTATGGGACTCAGTAACTCATATCCTTTTAATTATAGAGAACTCCAAGCTCATGATCCTAGTATGTTTGGTGTCATGAGTGGTATTT
>WTJX01000032.1 GCA_011524675.1 Cytophagales bacterium | reverse complement strand
TTGTAAAAACCTGAATAATCGAATTTTAATGTAAACTAGCTTCTTATCTACTATAACTACTACCAATTATACATTTTTATTTTTTTTAATTAACTTTAGCCACTTTCGTGGAATAAAATCGTGCCTTTAGATATGCCAAAAGTCGAAGGTCAAATGTAGCGTTAATTTCGGTATAAGTAGGCAGACAAAAATAATTGTATTTTAAAAAACGAGTGATTTTAGTTCAGGTCAAGGCAGAAAGCAAAGCTTTAGCAAGCTAAAGCGCGTATTTCTAACGATGAGATGAATTAAAATAGCCGTTTTTTATTGTAAGTATTTTTGGACGACTACTTATAAGCCCAATGATTACAAGAGCGCAAATCGATGACATAAGGCGAGCATATATAAAAGATTAAAGAAGGTAGAAGCGTTAAGAAAATAGACATTAGTTTACTTTAAACGACAAGCCAGCATGCGCGAGGAATTAAAGAAGTTTAGCTCATTGCTCAACACTTTTTTCAACTTGAATACATAAACACAGGAACACTCGAATACATTTTATTAGATATGAAACTTTGGCAAAAAGAGAAAACAAGTATCTCTGAGAAGATAGAGACATTTACAATAGGAGATGATGCAAAGTGGGATTTAGAATTAGCCGAGTTTGATGTGTTAGGCTCAATGGCACATATCAACATGTTAGAAAGTATAGGTCTCTTACAAAAAGACGAACTATCAATATTGACAGCCGAACTCAAAAACATATATCAAGAAGTAAAAAAAGAAGGTTTTACCATAGCCGAAGGCGTAGAAGACATCCACTCACAAGTAGAGCTACTCCTCACCCAAAGATTAGGAGAAGTAGGTAAAAAAATACATAGTGGTCGCTCACGAAACGATCAAGTACTCGTAGATCTCAAACTCTATATGAGACATCAAGTCAAAGAGCTTGTTCAAAATATACAGCTCTTTTTTGATAAACTTACCGAACTATCCGAAAAGCACAAAGAAATACTCATTCCAGGCTACACACATTTACAAGTAGCAATGCCATCATCTTTAGGGCTTTGGTTTGGAGCATATGCAGAAAGCCTATTAGACGATTTAGAAATGTTACTCGCAGCCTACAAAGTAGTCAATAAAAATCCACTAGGTAGTGCAGCAGGTTATGGCTCTTCATTTCCGCTTAATAGAACCATGACCACAGATCTACTCGGTTTTGATGATCTAAACTACAATGTAGTCTATGCCCAACTCTCCAGAGGCAAGACAGAAAAATTAGTAAGCATGGCTATGGCATCAGTAGCCTCTACATTAGCGCGCCTATCAATGGACGTATGTTTGTACATGAGTCAAAATTTTGGTTTTATCAGTTTTCCCGATCAGCTTACAACAGGCTCTAGCATAATGCCGCACAAAAAAAATCCTGATGTATTTGAATTGATAAGAGGTAAATGCAACGCCATACAAGCACTGCCCAACCAAGTGAGCATGATGACTACAAACCTACCATCAGGCTACCATAGAGAAATGCAGCTCATCAAAGAACAGTTTTTTCCAGCCTTTACCACACTAAACGATTGTCTTGAAATGGCAACCTTTATGCTAGATCATATGATCGTAAAACAAGATATCTTGGAAGATGAAAAATATCAATATCTCTTTAGTGTAGAATTGGTAAACCAGTACGTATTAGAAGGGATGCCTTTTAGAGATGCGTACAAAAAAGTAGGCGATGAAATCAATGCAAAACAGTTCAATCCTAGCAAAAATATAAAGCATACACATGAAGGAAGCATTGGTAACCTATGTACCGAAAATATACGTAAAGCCTTTCATAATACTTTCACCAGTTTTCGTTTTAATAACTATCAAGCAAAAATAGAAAGCCTTTTATTACATTAGAAAGAAAATAATTTGTCCGTTTTGTATAACAGACTACTGTAATAAGGCAGAAGCGTAAAAAAAAATGTGTTTTTAAAAACGAGTGGTTTTAGTTTAGGTCAAGTCAGAAAGCAAAGTTTTAGCAAGCTAAAGCGCGTATTTCAAACGATGTGATGAGTTAAAATAGTCGTGTTTTATCATAAGTATTTTTGGGCAACTACCTATCTTTAAGCCAATGGATAAAGTTTAAATCACATCTTTTCAGTAGTTTAACGTAGTTTTTTGTTTATTTATTAAAATATGGAAATAGCCTTATTCTTTTCGCCATTAAAAGAAACATTTTTCTCTACACCAGATAACACCCTAGGAGGACAAGTAGAGGCGTTCGTAGAAGAAGTCCCACACTGGAAAGACAAAGACATCGTCATATTAGGCGTTCCCGAATATAGAGGAGAAGAGTCCACCAGTGAGGCAAGAAATGATTTGGCAGAAATAAGAGAAGCTTTTTATCAGCAAAAGAATAATTTCTCCCAGCTAAAAATAGCAGATATAGGAGACTTGAATCTAGGGCTAACACTGCAAGATACCTATTTAAGGTTAGAAGAAGTAATCGCCAATCTCATAAAAGAAAATTGTTTACCCATCATTCTAGGCGGTAGTCATGACCTTACCTATGCACAGTATATGGCATATGCAAGTCTTGAAAAATACGTTCATCTCATCAATATAGACGCACGCATAGATTTGGATGTAGCAGGCACATCCTTAAAGAAAGAAGCATTTTTGGGAGAATTATTCACCCAAAAGCCCAACTACTTATTTGGTTATTCTCATGTAGGCTATCATAGTTTTCTTACAGATACAGAAGAACTAAAACTATTAGAAGAAGTAGGCTTTGATTGTTTCCGCGTAGGAGAGCTAAAAAGTAATATACACGAGACAGAACCCATCATAAGAAACGGAAACCTCATTAGCATAGACATAGATAGCATACGAGCAAGTGATTCACCATGTTCATTCTCCCCCTTTGGCTTTACAGCAGAAGAAGCTTGCCAAATGATGTGGTATGCAGGACATCATGAACATATGAGTTCCCTAGGACTATATGGCTACTCTTCTCAAAAAGATATTCAAAAAAGAAGTGCCAAAGGATATGCCGCCATGCTGTGGTATTTTATAGACGGCTTTTATTCCCGAATGGGAAAAGCCACTATTTTTGATTCAAACTATACCAAATATATAGTCCCTTTCGAGTCCCATACCATATGCTTTTACAAAGACAATCTCTCAGACAAATGGTGGTTAGAAATAGAAAGTGATGAAGGGGCAAACAAACTCGAAAGAAACGTACTTGTTCCGTGTAGTCACACAGACTATCAAGATGCCACCGAAGGAAAACTACCCGACCGTTGGGTACAAGCATTTACAAGGTTAAGTTTATAAACAGTCAGAAGTTTGCACAAAATCAAATACATATTTATACCGCTCTTCAAGATGTTCTGTAGGGCATCTTGAAGGGTAAATAAGAAGGATGTCTCATCCGTGAAAAGTGAACTAGGGTGTAAGATATAGGGCATATGGTCCGTTGACTATAGACTCATTACGGAAAAAGCTAACCATCACTAGAACGTAGTCAGCAAAAGATGACTTTGTAAAGCCTTCTATAGTAGATAACAAGCTAGTTTACATCAAAATTCGATTATTCAGGTTTTTACAAAAGTCTGCATTAAGTGCAAGGTACAAAGAATGGTTTCTTTTAAGTTGTTTAAGTACTTAAAAGTCAGTACACTATCTTTTTTAAATGCTTACTTTATCGTGGTACTTGGTACTTTATACTTCGTACTATTCAGCTGTAATTTAGTTTTTGCTTTACTATACTATCGTACTAATCCTCCCATAGTGTAAAATTTATCTCTTAGTTTATACGTCAACTCATCTATCACCGCCATATCAGGTCTATCAGGTAAAGAAGAACATTTAAATGCATGTTCCATCTCACGATAATCTACATCAGCCAATTCTAATAATTCTTCATATTCAAACTTACCTGCTTTGACGTCAAGAAGAAAATCACGGTCTGGCCTTCTAACATTTACTTTTCTTTCTTTTGCTATTTCAATAGCCATTTCCAATAGTCGAAATACATGCATCATGTTTTTTGAGTCATAGTTCTTACCATGACTTTTGGTGTTTTCGTATCTTTTTTCGTTTCGCTTATCTACCCAGTCCCAATACTCCCTATATTCCTTACAATAAGTAGAATACCCATCCCTGTTGAAATACATGAGCGCATGTTGTTTAGTGCCTTTTGGAACAGAGCTTAAACAAATATCATTCGAGTCATTTCCTCTATATACACCATTAAAGCCCAACTGCTCCCCATAATACAAGCCATAGACATCCTTCATGTGTGATATATTTACCAAGCCACAATGTTCTTGCTTCCAGCCTTTTATTTCAAGATACTTCAAGAGCGGAATCGCACCCTGCCCATAGTTGACAAAGCAAAACGATAGTACACTTTTTCTCTCCTTAGCAATAGGGTTTACTATTTTCTTTTTTAACCCTTTCGCTTTTTTGATCTGAGATATAGCAAACTTTCCAAAGGTGTTATTACATAGCTTTGATAAAAACAGTTCAGCCTTTATTTCGTCTAGAAACGAATGTTTGTAAATGATAGATGAGGCAGGAGTATTAAGCAATTCAAGAATATTAGGATTGTTTACAGATAACAACTCCATAAAACGACCAAATTCATAAAAGACAATATCGTTAGTTTCATTGTTGACCTGAGCCGTATAATTTAGCCCATAATATGCCGCTTTGGGTAAAATAAACACACCTTTGATATCCGTATCAGAACTAGGAGTCTCTAATCCATATGCTCTACTACCACTTACACATTCAAGTATGATAAGCCCTTGCTTTCTTAAATCTTCTATTGTCATAGTCAGCCTAATGTATTACGAAAAAATGTATTGAGTTCGCTCATACTCCCTTTAGATGAAGGTAAGTTCTTTGACTCCAAACCCGCCTTTGAGATGCAGCTTTTCATGAATGATATTAGTTCCTGCTCACCATGATGCAAGTACGTTTCATTTACAGTAGATTTCAATGTTATAAGTTCATATATTCTATCTGTCAAATCATGTGATATTTCTAAGCCCTCAAGCATCTTCCCAAATTCAATGGGAGGAATCTCCTCTCGTTGAAGAATCCACAAACAAGCGACAGAAGCCCTAATCGCATAAAAAAACTTTTTTAATTTATAGTCATGCGCACTAAGAAGTTCTTCCAAGCTTTTTTTTGCCATGCTCAAATAATGATGAACAGTAGCAATTCTTGAATAAGTATTTTGCGCTATGCTATTGATCTCAGCTAAAAAGTTTTGATCGGCATCATAAATAATAGGTGATTGTATCCGCTCAAGTATAGAAGCATTTGATTTCCAAAGTAATCGTAAGCATTTTCTCACATCCCAACCACTGATATCTATCTCTCTGCTCTCATAGAAACATTCTAGTGTATCTTTCTCTTCTGTCAAACTCAAATACCAATCAGTTGGATGCTTATATATAACGCGTACATCAAAATCACTGTCAGGCGATGGAAAACCCCATGCCCTAGAGCCAGTTTCACAAGCAAGTAAAATCTCAATACCCTTTTCTTTCTCCAATGCCGTTAAATATTTCTTGATCTTATCGTCCATAAGAAAATAATTAGTAGAAACCTTCGAGTAGTCTATTTTATTTGATATCTAAAACACCATGTATCGCATTTCCTCCTTTGGAGATCCCTCAGTAAATTATACTATTTCTTTTTGCTTATCAGTATTTACAAATAAGACGTCACCAAGCTGGTCATAGCCCTTGAATAGCTCCTCACCATCATGTTTCAGTTTGGCATTCATAAAACCTACAATTGTCAAATCCGCTTCTTTTGAGCGATAATTAATGATAGACTTTAGGTCAACATCGTCAGACTTTGGAATCACAGAAATATTGTTAGAAGAGATAGGCAACCTACCAGAAGTAATAAGCGAAAGCAATTTATTCTTTTGTTCCGTAACCTCCTCCTCTGGATAGACAGCAAAAATAGTGATACTCCCTTTGCTCCACTCTGGATGCCCCAAGATGATGTAAGCAAGCAAGATCATCAAGTTAGCATTATCATAATCCGCAGAAGTAATCCAAAGATGGATATTCCTCTTAAAACCAAAAGCACGTTCAGAACTACCCAATACCATCACATCAAAACCAGTAGCCTTGATGAGTTGATAGTTATCTACAATCTCCGTTAAGTTTTTAGGGTCGGACTTAGCATATTCAAACATCACCGTATTATTCCCCTTACCAGAGATACCAGGCATTTGCACGATTTGTGCAATAGTAGAAGTAACAGAAGGACTGATGATTGTATCTATAAATACATTACTATTGATACTGTCAGACACATTCACCAACCTTTTAAGGTCTTCTTTCGCCTTATTATTTGTTTCCTTAGACAGATAACCCTCAATAGTGTGAATATACGTACCAAAACCATACTTTTTGGAAATCCAGTTCAGCAGTTCAAAAGAAGAAAAGCGATCAAAAGTATTGCGCGATACACAGATCACAGACGGTCGCCAACTGTCAGTTTCTTCGGCAGACATCTTTTGTAAAAATACCTGTAGCCTTCTACTAAGCTGAAAGATCACACCACTAAAGATACGTGTCATCCCCTTTTTGTCCTTTCTACCAATGCTTACTCCCCAAAAGATCAATCCCATCAATACAAAAGCAACAATGGCATAGACCAAATTCATTCTAAACATAATGATGAAACAGCCTACAGCCCCTATAAAAGATAAATACCATTTCGACCTGAAAGAAGGGCGATAAGAAGGGTCAGCAGCAAAATGCTCAAAAAAGGAGATAGAACAAATAGCGCCATAAGTAACCATGAAAAACATAGATATAATTTCTGCAATAGAGTCCACATCACCCACCAGTAAGATCAAAATAGCAATAACAGTAGTGATAATCGTCGCATTCACAGGCTCATTACTCTCTTCTTTGCCCTTGCCCGTGAAGCGATTAATACTCACACTAGGGAAAATATTATCCATACCAAGAGCCTGCAATGTTCTTGGTGCTACCATATAAGAACCCAAAGCAGAAGAAAAAGTAGCCGCAGCCAAACCTATATATATAATAGGAGACCACAATGAGATATCAGCCATTATCATTTGATTTTCAGGATTAGCCAAGTCCTCAGGACTCGCAGAAGAAGCCAGTTTCCATACGATAGCAATATATATAAGCATCCCAAAAAGAGTAGCCGCCAAAGTACCCTGAGGTATAGATTTGCTAGGGTTTTTCAAATCACCCGAAAGTCCAACCCCAGCCGTCATTCCCGTAAAGCCCGGAAAGCATATCGCAAAAACAGTAATAAAAGAAAGAGGTTCTTTTATTTTTTCGTTGAGCGGAAAAGAAGCCATGGGATCACCACTATAAGAGTCCCCCAAAAAGAAGATCACCAAAGAAATAAACAATAAAGCAACAACAAGGTAAAGAGCTTTCACACCCAAGTCAGCCCCTTTTTTTAACATCAGTATTGCCAATAGTAAAGTAGAAGGAATCGTAATAAACTTTACATCCCAAAGCAATAGATTAAAGTGTTCAATGAAATAAAGCTCCAAAGGCTCAAAGGCTTGAGCAAAAGCAATGATATAAAAAGCAATACTTACCGCTTGCGACAAGTACAAGGCAATGCCTATGGCACCACCAATGTTAAGACCAAAAGATCGAGATATAATATAATACTCACCACCACCCTCTACCTTTTGGTTCGTAGCGATCTCTGCAATAGCCATAGCAGTAGGAATAGTAATCAAGTGACCGATCGCAATGATAGAAAGAGTACCTAGAAAACCAAGGTTTCCCACGGCAAATCCAAAACGCAAAAACATAATCGCGCCCAAAATGGTAGAAATTGCAGTTAAAAACACTGCCGCTGTCGATAAGCCCTTCTTTGATTGTTTCAATTCCTTCTCCATAAGTCGAAGATACAAAAAAACAGGTGTATGACAATTTTAAGTCGATAAATGAGACAACAATAATCTAACTGTACTAAAACTTACTGTTTTTACCTTTAGAACGAGTCCATAGTTTATAGTCCATAGTCAATGGTCCATAGTCCATGAGTCTTTGACAGTTAGGTATTGTTTTTTTATACTCATAACTCATAACCCATCATTCAATATACACATTAAGGCAAATCTCTACATTCCCAATCCACCTCACACCCTTCTTTAATCATTAATCCTTCATCTTTGATCTTTTCTTTTTTCTCTTTATACCACTTTCGTGGAATGTAGTCCAGCTGTTACGATCTATAATG
>WTJX01000682.1:751-2461 GCA_011524675.1 Cytophagales bacterium | reverse complement strand
AGATACCTCTGCCTTTGAGGAGCTGTGCTCAGATAAGACCACAATAGATAACAATCGTTTTTCAGCACTCATGTCATTTTTTGAGACCATGCATGCCGAGCGGAATCATCCAGGCTTCACCCTTCAATACCACTATCAGCTTTACAAACAAGAGATAAGCAATCCCTATAGCTATACACAGTTCGCTACACATTACAGAAAAAAGTACAAGCAAGTCAAAGGATCAATGAAGTTAGAGCATGAAGCAGGTAAGGAACTGTTTGTAGATTTTGCAGGAAAGAAATTAGAAATAGTTGATCCATCTACTGGAGAAATATCAGCAATGGAAGTATTCGTTGCTACACTCCCCTTTAGCCAATACACCTATGTAGAAGCCTGTAAAAGCCAAAAGCGAGAAGATTTCATCCATTGCTTAAACAATGCTTTACAGTTCTTTGGTGGTGTACCTCGCGCCATCGTTTCCGATAACCTTAAGTCAGCAGTAACACGCTCTAGTAAATATGAAGCAGTAATTAATAAAACCTTCAAAGACTTTGCCTTACACTATGGCTGTGCCATTAACCCTACACGTAGCTATGCTCCACAAGATAAAGCCTTAGTAGAAAATGCTGTACAGCTCAGTTATCAACGTATTTATTACCCCATACGTAAGATGACTTTCTTTTCTCTGGAAGAACTTAATATAGAGATAAAGAAGCAGTTAGTAAGTTATAACAATGTGCTTTTTCAACGAAAAGAAGCGTCAAGAAAAGAACTATTTCAATCTATTGAATCTGCTTTATTGAAACCCTTAGCTACATCAAGATATCAAATCAAAGAATACGCTAGTGCAAAAGTACAGAAGATGGGCTATGTATATTTCTCTGCTGATAAAAGCTACTATAGTGTTCCTTATCGCTATATCGGTTGCCAAACACAAATTCAATACACAGCCAAACATGTAGAGGTATATCATAAAAACGAGCGCATTGCCATTCATGAAAGACTAATATGTAAAGGAGCATACATCACCAATAAAAACCATTTAAGTAGTACACATCAAGCTTATAGTGACTGGAGTCCTAGCTATTTTAGTAAGCAAGGGAAAAAAATTGGAGAACATGTAGCACAATTCATGGCAGGCTTATTTTCCCAAGGAGACTATCCAGAAATTTGTTACAAAAGAGCCAATGGTATCCTTCAACTAGCTAGGGAATATGACAAGGAACGAATAGATAAAGCCTGCTTACTTGCTATTGAGCATGAGGTGTATAGCTATCAACGACTTAAAAATATTCTGAAAAATAATATGGATAAACAAGCTATTATACAGCAAGAGTCTGAAGAATCACACATCCCTAATCATGAGAATATCAGAGGAAAAGAACATTACAATTAATTTTTACTCATATGAATAACAATCAAACAATAGAAAGGCTCAAAGCCATGAGATTAACAGCTATGGCTGAGCTTCACACGCTAAATATTGCTAATAATACGTATCAAAAAAATACTGCTGATGAGTATTTAAGCTTGTTGACGGACTGTGAATGGGAAGATCGTCAGAACAAAAAAATCAAACGATTACATCAAAAAGCAGGCTTTAAACAGCAGGCAGATGTGAATGAAGTTACTTTTTCTGAGTATCGTAATTTAGATAGAAATATGTTTGATAGACTTGCTACTTTACAATTTATAAAACAAAAAGAAAACATCATTATTACTGGTGCT
>WTJX01000682.1:0-741 GCA_011524675.1 Cytophagales bacterium | reverse complement strand
TCGGCTATGCCACTATTTATCAAGTAACAGCACGCTTATTGAATAGAATGAAGTTGGCTAAATTGGACGGTACATATGATAAAGAACTAAAGAAAATTACGATGGCTAAACTTTTAATAATAGACGACTTTGGATTGCAACGTCTGGATAATACTACAAGGGAAATATTGCTTGATATTATTGATGAAAGATACAATCAAGCTTCTTGTATTATCTCTTCTCAATTACCTGTTTCTGCATGGTATGATATCATAGGCGAAGGTACAATTGCTGATGCTATTTTAGACAGAGTGGTTAACTCTTCTCATCGTATTGAACTCAAAGGTGATTCTATGAGAAAAGGAATGTTAAATCAATAAAAAATCACTAAAATTGTAGGACGCTCAGAGTGGCATAGTTGCGCCGAAATGGGTGGCATAGTCCGACCGTTATAACCAGCACTTTATTGATTGCGCGGCTACTTTGCATAAGTCAAATTATATGACACGCTACAGGTGTTAGTTTTATTCACCACCCAAAACTAAAAGACAGCCTCTCTCCTATACGATACTTTTTCTTTTTGTTATATAATGGCTGCGTTATGTAAAGTAAGCTTTGGTGGGGACGAGCGTTAAGAATTGGTACGCTTAATATCAATTTAGTGAGCAGCCAGACTGTAGGGTAGCTAAAAACTTAATTTTTTCAGACGTTTTTAAACCGCGGCAGGAGGGAAGAGCGTAAAGAAATGATCTAATAAAGATC
>WTJX01000305.1 GCA_011524675.1 Cytophagales bacterium | reverse complement strand
TGATTAAAAACGATTTTTTATTTCATAAAGTCATTAGCTTTGAAGGTTATTTAAAGTAATAATCTAATTC
This sequence comes from Cytophagales bacterium, assembly GCA_011524675.1. Taxonomy (GTDB): domain Bacteria; phylum Bacteroidota; class Bacteroidia; order Cytophagales; family JAAEPT01; genus WTJX01. Next base: position 2,391 of record WTJX01000305.1, on the reverse strand, counting down.
ATGAAAAATCATATCAATCAAAAGAAGACGAAAAACGTCAGTAAACTACTCTTGCTAGCGTTTGCTTTAGTATTCACACTCAACGCATGTAATCAAGCTGCAAAGGTAGAAGAAGTAAAAGAAGTGGAACGCTCAGGAGCATTCTACTCAGACGAAAGCTTTCTCAAAGAGCATACGGATATATTGGTACTCAAAAATGGTGCTTCCGCAGTAGCCCTAGCCCCAGCCTATCAAGGAAGAGTCATGACTAGTACGTATGACTATACCGCAGGGCCAAGTTTTGGTTGGATCAATCGCCCTGTAGTAGCCAAAGGATTCTTATCAGACGAAGAAAAGAAAGGAACACTAGAAGAACATATCTATATCTTTGGTGGTGAAGAGCGTTTTTGGTTTGGACCAGAAGGAGGACAATACGCCCTATTCTTCAAGCCAGGAGCGAAATTTGACTTTTCAGATTGGCAAACACCTGCTGCCATAGACACAGAGCCTTTTGAGCTCGTAAAGCAAAGTGAAAGCTCTGCTAGCTTTACGCACAAAACTTCATTGGTCAACTTTTCGGGAGCAAAGTTTGATGTAGGCGTAGAAAGAACCATCACCGTATTAGATAAAGCACAAGTAGAAAACATCATCCATAGCTCTTTAAGCGATAAGCTAAACTTTGTAGGCTACGAATCTAGCAATAAGATCACCAATATAGGATCAGAAGCATGGAAGCCAGAGACAGGGCTTATATCTATTTGGTTATTAGGTATGTACAATCCTGCAGCAAAAACAGTCGTTGTAGTACCATTCAAAGAAGGTTCGGAAGAGGAGCTAGGACCAAAAGTTAATGATGAGTATTTTGGTAAAGTACCTGCTGACTACCTCAAAGTAGAAAACAATGCACTTTACTTCAAAGGAGATGGTACACACAGAGGTAAGATAGGTTTGACAGCCAAAAGATCAAAAGGCATCATGGCTAGTTATGATCCGGCAGGGCAAGTACTTACACTGCTAACCTACAATGTACAAGAAGCAATCAATGGCTATGTAAACTCTACTTGGGAGATACAAAAAGAACCATATGGTGGCGATGTCATCAACTCATACAATGACGGACCTCCAACACCAGGTGCAGATCCTCTAGGCCCATTTTATGAGCTAGAAACCTCATCTCCTGCGGCAGCCCTAGCTCCAAACGAGAGCATGACTCATGTTCAAAATACCATACACATACAAGGAAACGTAGAAGAACTAAGTCAATTGACGCAACAACTTCTTGGCGTAAGCATAGAAGAGATCAATAGCAAGTTCTAAGAACTATACTAACGAACTAGCTTGTGTGAAAACCATAACAATCGGCTTTTACACAAGCTACACTATACGTACACTAAGCGTGAAACAGAACTTTTAACTAGGCTGTTTCAAGTACCCCTTTTACATAAGATGACTTCGTTTACTTCCTAGCACTTACCCCCAATGACTTACATAGCTCTTGATAACTTTCTGTATGCCTAAAATGCCAGTTGGCATACGACAAAGGAAAAACATCCACATTAGCCCTAGCAAGAATACGTAAAGCATCTAGATCATACGCCTCTTCAAATTCACCAGCATAGCCTATCAAATCTATTGCTAAATACCCCTCGTTTTTTTTCACCAAGACATCTATTTTTTGTCCTGCGACCACAGTACCTATCCAGTACGGCATCTTTTTCTTTTTCAATAGCGCTACCACCTCCTCTACAAAAACGTCGTAGTCTTTAGCCTTATTTATTACTGGAATACTTAGCTCTTCTTGGTTTACATACTTCTCAAGTAAATGTCCTTTTTTCATCTCATTCTTATTTATAGAGAGGTAAACATATTGCTTGTATTTTGCACGGGTGATAGAGACATTAAAAACATCTTCCTTATTGATGTGAATATGCACCGCATGATGACTAGAAGCATCCACAGCAAATGAAATAAACATGAAGTCCCGTTCCGACCCTTGAAAGTGATATGCCGTACCTACTTTTATACTATGCTTTTCTATTTCTCCCGTACTAAAACCGTTCAATATTTCCTGAGAAAGGAACTCCACTTGCGCCCTAAAAGGTGATAAGATACCGATCGAGTGGGCAATATTTTTATTTAAGGCTTTTTCCGCCTTGACTATTTTGCGTACATCAGCCAACAGTCTTTTGGCTTCAATACTATTGACACCTTTATCATCTCGCTTCCCTTGACAATGTATAAAGCAGAGTGCTTTTTCGTTTTCATACGCTTTTGAAGTCATGATTTTCAATGCTCCATCATAAAAATGCTCATTGCTAAATGAGATAATAGGGGGCAAGCTACGGTAGTGCTCTTCGAGCAATGCTATTTGCTCAGAAGAATGTAAAGCAGCCATCACTACATCCAAAATGC
>WTJX01000094.1 GCA_011524675.1 Cytophagales bacterium | reverse complement strand
ACTTTAAGTTGATAATATTGGATTCGATAGATGAGATTCCTGCGCATATAGCTGATAATCTGCCAGCAGATATGCGAATGACAGAAGAAAGTATTTTGAATGAATAAAAAAAGCCTTCAATGAAACTATGTTTTTATTGAAGGCTTTTTTTGAGTCTAATATAAAAGAAGGCTTTGCATAACTAAGATTTTGTAGAACGCTGAATAAGCGTAAAAGGTAGTTTTGCAAAGCCCTCTAAAAATTTACTTACTTACAAAAGTATATGCTTTCATTCCATGTTCGGTTAAGTCTAGCCCCGTAAGTTCTTGTTCTTTTGTTACTCTTATCCCCATGGTTACTTTGATGAGGGAGAAAACGAGCAAAGAGCATATAAATGAGGTAAGGATACAAACCATTGCTCCAGTTAGTTGAATGATGAATTGATTGATACTTGCTAAATCACCAAAAATACCGACTGCAAGTGTTCCCCAAAAGCCACAAACCAAATGCACCGATAAAGCTCCTACTGGGTCGTCCAATTTTAATGACTCAAACATATAGATAGAAGGTACTACGATGATGCCTCCAACGAAACCTATGATAAGAGACTCCAGTAAGCTTACTTGGTCGGCACCCGCGGTAACAGAAACCAGCCCTGCCAATATTCCATTGAGAAGCATGGATAAGTCATACTTTTTACTGACCAAAACAATCATGAAATGTGCTGCAATAGCACCTGCGGCTCCAGCCATCAGTGTGATCACAATTATTTGGTCGGTTGTTCCTGAGTCCATGGACAAATGAGAACCTCCATTAAAACCAATCCAACCTAACCATAACAATAATGCTCCAGTGGTTGCAGATGTCATATTGTGCCCTGGTAATGGAAGAATGATTTTCCCGTTGAACTTACCAAGTCTAGTACCCAATGTAGCTACACCTGCTAATGCTGCTGCGCCCCCTACACTGTGTACTACGGTAGAACCAGCGAAGTCATGGAAGCGTAAGTCTGAAAGCCAACCACCTCCCCAAGTCCAACTAGCAATAACAGGGTAAAATAGCATTAAAAATATGGTAGTGAAAATAATGTATGCGTTTAGTTTGATACGTTCTGCTACAGCTCCAGAAACAATGGTAGCACCAGTAGCGGCAAACATAGCTTGAAATAAGAAATATGTCCAGCCATCTAGTGTGGTATCAGTAACAGTGCCTTTTGGTACTCCCATACCTGCAAAGCCAAATATGCCAGATGAACCCTCAGAGAAATGCGGGAACATAAGACCATAGCCGCATAATACAAAAGAAATTAGGGCGATAGAGGGAACTAAAGCGTTCTTATATAGTACGTTTGTTGTGTTTTTAGATCTTGTAAGACCAGACTCCAGTAAGGCAAATCCCAAGTGCATCAAGAATACTAAGAAGGTACAAAATATAATAAATAGATTGTCTATATTGCCAGTTATTACTTGTGCTGTAGTCTTAGCTTGTAATAGAGGTATGAGCGTCTCCATAATTTTTAGAAAGAAAGTTAAAAGTTAGAATGAAACTATTAATTTACACTACAATAATACATTAAATATCTAAAGTATTGTCAACTGGTAAAATAAAAATTTTGCCGTCACCTGGTAGGCCTGTATAAGCTGCTTCTTTGATACAAGCTACAGCCTCTTGTACGTCACTATCAACGATAACCATTTCTATATCAACTATTTCCGCACTTACAGCAGCATTCATCGTTCTACCACGGTAAGATACTTGATGTATGTCTGCCTTGTCTATTCTATGTCCGTCTTTGAACATAAAGTATTCTATACCGATATTTTGTAGTGCTAAACTCACTTCGTCAAACTTTTCGCTTCTTACAGCTGCTTTTATTAATTTCATTGTGTTTAGAAGTTATATATAACGGATAGAAGGATTTGCATATAACTAAGGTTTTGCTAAGCCTTCTTGATAGTTTTTAGTCAGTCTTTATTTGCCTTCCTGCTTCTTAGGTAATCTTGGTATATACCTGCGTTAGGGATAGTAGCGGCATCCTTTTTTCAGCTCATAAAAGCTGAAAAAAGATACAGCGGATAGCCCGCCCGAAGGGAACGCCCAAAAATGGCAAAGAAGAATCAATTGTGTTAAAAAAAATCATCTCACGCCAAAAATGTGCCATCTTGTCTAGTCGAGATCATTTTTTTTTGCTACATAGCTGAACTATGATACAAAAAAATGATAAAGAAAAAGAATATGTACTAACTACATTTTTAAACGTAAATAGATGAACTTTAAACATGCTTTTACATCACAAATACTAAATGCAATATGATGATTTTATTAATTGAAACAAATTTTATGTATTATTACGTAGTAAAACTACTAGAAAATACTTAATATCCTTATTGTTTTATGTAAATTAATATTAGATTTAGATAAAATATAAATAAATGATTTTTCAAAGTCATTGTTGAAGATCTTTTAATCTGAATTTACACATTATCTCAT
>WTJX01000598.1 GCA_011524675.1 Cytophagales bacterium | reverse complement strand
TTATTGTTCAGAGACCCGTTTGAAGGTGCTGAGTTTGTAAAAGGGGTACAAGTACGAGGAAGTACACGTTTAAATTCTAGCCTAAGAAGTGTAACGAATAGCACAGGAAGAACAACTAATTTTGGGATGGGACAAAATGCAAATGTGAGACTCAATGGTAGGATTAGTAGAACGTTGAATTTCCGTTTTGGTGTACGCTTTTCATCTAACTTTTTGGGCTTTCAAGACAATCTAGGGAATGCAGAGGATCAAATAATCAGTGGTGGGGTAGGTACAGGAGCAGGTGGAGGAAGCGTGTCATTGCAAGAGCGTACGTCCATAGGCTCTTTTACCTTTGGTTTGAAAGCTGGTATTAGCTATTATGCTGGAGTGCTTACCTATAGTGGTACAGGGGCAAATTTGAGGAATACAAACTTTCGTTCTGCGCCTGTGCTCATCAACACTGCACAAGGTTTCTCTATCTATGAAAGGCAATTTAACTCTTCTGGTCTATCTTCTCAGCCAGAAATTGTAATCAACGGTATCGTGAATCCTAATAGAGCAAAAGGGATTGATTTTAATTACCTCAGTAATGGTGGAAGTGGTATAAATTCAATTTCTTTTGTTGGGATTACCAATGCTAACAGGAGGACACTAAGAAACCAGGTTTTTTCTACCACTTTTTTCAATAGGACATATAAGTTATTCAATGTAAATGTATTTGGTAGTAGAGCCAAATATGAGATAGGACTTAGTAATCAATGGATCACTGGGGTAGATAATCGTGTAAACGGTGAATCAATCAATTATTATGTACACTCAGCTACTCTAGGCAGAAGAACAGCAGCAAATGGAAGGGTCCTTTCTGCCGAACCATTTCAACCAGAATATGAAGTAGCTTTTATGCGTACTGAAGTTCCTACGGTAGGTAATCCAACTCAGAAGCAAACCATGGTAGCTAAAGGAATTATTTTGAAGCACGCCTTTAGTGGCTCTCTCATAGGAATCAACCCTTTGCTTGTGCGTTTAAATATGTACCATATAGATTCTGGATTTGTTAACCCTAATGGTGGTTTTTGGAGGACTACTCCCATAACGCTTATGTTTGACCCTTCTAATAATCCTAGAAGGTTAAGGCGTACGCAATCTAGGGGATTTGTTGATCGTATTCTTCCTATTGATGGCGTAGCCAATAATAGGCAAGGGATAAACTTTCAGTATGGTTATGACTTTTATAATGTCTTGGGACATAATGCCATACGTATCACGGGTGGGAACGAAATATCTAGGCAATTGGTAAGATCAACGAGCAGAGTCATCTTAAATCCTAATGGTACAGGTATCGTAAGAACAGATGTAGATATTACAGGAGCACCACGTGATAGATTACACTTTAGCTCTTTTGAGTGTGACGCTAAGTTTTTAGGGAACTTTAAAGGGAGGAAGCTTTATATTCAAAGCTATTTATTGACATATACCACCAAAGGGGACTTTCACTGGGTGCCTGATTTTTCTAACCAATCATTAGTTAGGAGTATGAGGGTTAGTACAAGTTTTTACTATCACTTAGTAGAAGGTTTTGTTCCTAATTTTACGTTTGGATATTCTAGAGTGAGAGGGAACGTAAATACAGTACTAAACACGAGACAGGGGGCAACTAGTGACGATCTTCCGACTTTTAGTGCTACAGATGTGATTACCAAAAATTTTGGTACTGGGCTTAATATACACCTCAATAGGGATTACCTTTTGGCATTGAGATATAACTATAGCTTTAGAAAAAACTTAGCGGTCAACGGTAGTCAAACTAAAACCTCTGCTTTTATATTCAATTTGGTGTATAACTTTAGAGCTACCTAATTCTGCTTTATGATGATAGGCGTTTTTACAAAAATACGACAGGTTTGAGTTTAAAAAAGCCAAGTCGTATGTGTAAGAACCCATTTAGAGCATTAATATCTGTCAGATTTTTTTCAAGTGAAGCTTTGTAAAGTAGAACAAAGAGCATGGTTGCAATCTTCCCCATGCTCTTCTTACTACAAAGAAAGCCCCACCATTTTTCCTGACAAGTTATAGGCAGTTACTTTTGGAGACGAACGTAATAGTTAGCTTTCTCCCTCAAAAGGTGCTTTTATCTTACAAAATCATCCATAACTCCTTGAGTATAACAAGTAAGGATGTTTTTTTACTGTTGCCCCTCCCTTCTGTTCCTTTGAACTATCAAATCACTAAAAATAGCATACTATCTTTTTCTTTATGCTTTCATTCTCTTGTTATCTTATACTTCGTACTATCCGACGGTAATTTAGCTTTTCCTTTACTATAGAAAGATAAAAATGGATATTGAAAGGTTGTTTTTGTCTATATTTTGTTTTGTTAATTATGTAGTAAATAGGTTTTATTGATAATAATTAGAAAAATATCTGTTTAAAGCGGGTGTGTGATTAATGGTCTAAAGGTTCAAATATGTTCGGAATAATGCAGGTTTTGTTT
>WTJX01000610.1 GCA_011524675.1 Cytophagales bacterium | reverse complement strand
AAGTTCTTAAAATTTTGGATTACAGGAAGTAGGGAGTTTAAACAAGCTCTTAAAAACAACTAAAAAAACAGAGTGCGTTAATTTATAAGAACTAAAAAAATTATGGAAACCACTTATAATGTAGATGAAAAAGGATATTACGGAGATTTTGGAGGTGCCTATATCCCTGAAATGCTCTATCCAAATGTAGAAGAGCTTCGCAGTAAATACTTAGAAATTACAAGCGAACCTGGTTTTGTTAAAGAATTCAACCAATTATTAAAAGACTATGTTGGAAGACCTAGCCCTTTATATTACGCAAAACGTTTATCAGAAAAATACCAAACGAAAGTATATCTTAAACGTGAGGATCTAAACCACACGGGGGCACACAAAATCAACAATACTATAGGGCAAATTCTTGTCGCTCAAAAACTGGGTAAGAAACGTATTATTGCCGAAACTGGAGCAGGACAACACGGAGTAGCTACGGCAACCGTATGTGCGCTTATGGGTATGGAGTGTATTGTGTATATGGGAGAAATCGATATTAAACGTCAAGCTCCTAATGTAGCTCGTATGAAAATGTTAGGAGCTGAGGTACGCCCAGCACTTTCTGGTAGTAAAACACTAAAAGATGCTACAAATGAAGCTATCAGAGATTGGATCAATAACCCCACTGACACACATTATATCATAGGCTCAGCTATTGGTCCTCATCCATATCCAGATATGGTTACCCGTTTCCAAAGTGTAATCTCAGAAGAAATAAAATCACAACTTCAAGAAAAAGAAGGACGTAGTAACCCCGATTATGTAATTGCCTGTATTGGAGGAGGGAGTAATGCAGCAGGAACCTATTACCACTTTTTAGATGAAAAAGAAGTAGGAATTATTGCTGTAGAAGCTGCTGGTAAAGGAGTAGATTCTGGACATAGTGCTGCGACAAGTAAACTTGGGAAAGACGGTATTATCCACGGATGTAAAACCTTACTCATGCAAACTGATGATGGACAAATTACAGAACCTTACTCTATATCAGCAGGTTTGGACTATCCAGGTGTAGGGCCTATGCACGCACACCTAGCTCGAACGGGTCGTGCAGAGTTTTATTCTGTAACGGATAGTGATGCTATGGAAGCTGGCTTAGAACTTTCTAAACTAGAAGGGATTATTCCTGCAATTGAAACCTCTCATGCACTTTCTATTTTTAAACAAAAAAGCTTCAAAAAAGACGATGTGGTGGTAATTAGTTTATCGGGGCGTGGTGATAAAGACCTCAACACCTACATTGATTATTTTAATTTGGCTTAATTTATTTTTTTTTAAACATCATGAACCGAATTCATAAAAAACTACAGGAAGATAAAAAGTTACTTTCTATATATTTTACTGCAGGCTATCCCAAACTTGAAGATACTGTACCTGTTCTAGAAAAGTTACAAGAATCAGGAGTAGATATGGTAGAAATTGGATTACCTTTTAGTGACCCTTTAGCTGATGGCCCTACCATACAAGAAAGCTCCACAGCAGCTCTTAAAAATGGAATGACCACCAAACTACTTTTTGAGCAACTAAAAGACATTCGAAAAAAAATACATATCCCTTTAATTATTATGGGCTACTTTAATCCTATGATGCAATATGGTATAGAAGATTTTTGTAAAGAATGTAAAAATATAGGTATTGATGGGCTTATTATTCCTGATTTGCCTCTTGCAGAATACAATACCCACTACCGCAGTACTTTTGAAAAAAACGGGCTTATTAATGTATTTTTAATTACGCCGCAAACAAGTGAGTTGCGAATAAGAGCTATTGATGAAGCCTCAGATGGTTTTATATACATGGTAAGCTCAGCAAGTGTTACGGGTTCTACTAGTGGATTTGGAGATACACAAGAAAGCTATTTTGAAAGAATAAATAGTTACCAACTAAAGAACCCACAAGTAGTAGGTTTTGGTATTAAGGATAAAGATACTTTTGATAAAGCGACTCAATATGCCAAAGGTGCTATTATTGGTTCGGCATTTATTAAGATGATTACCGAAGAAGGAATTGAAGGAATTGAAGGGTTTGTGAATAAAGTACACCAATAATTTTTCAAACTTTAGAGCTTTTCAAAAAAGCCCGTTGATTTACAACGGGCTTTTTTTTGAAAGTGCCAAACTGCACAAATACTATGTCTTTTATAAGCCTACAATTCCCGTAATCTTTTGATGAATAGCCTGTGCTGCCAATTCTCCAGAACGCATAGCTGCATTTAACGATGGGTTAAGCATGGTATCTCCTGCAAGAAAAATATTTTCGGTAATTTGACACTCCGAAGGATCGTAGTTGTTTTGTAAATTAAAAAATTCAGGAAGTGCCTTAGAAACTTGAAAGGTAGTTAGATACTTCGTTACTTCAATATTAAAATGCTCTTTGAGTTCACGTTTCACATGCTGAATAAGTTGGTAATCCGTAAAATCATGCTTTTTCACAATAGATACTGAT
>WTJX01000261.1 GCA_011524675.1 Cytophagales bacterium | reverse complement strand
CAATATGACTTCCTCAAATGGTTTTTCTAATTATGAGAGATAGTTCAACTTTCCTGGCTTGACTGCTCAGCCAGAGATTATTGTAAATCAATAGGGAGGGAATTAACTTTCAATAAGGTTTTGAATTTTATAACATTTTTAATCATGCCGCATAACCCTCGAAAGTACGAAGTATAAGGTAAAACGTGTACTTTATTGATGCTGGCTTTTATAGCATAAGTAGTTGTCCCAAAATACTTACGATAAAAACAGCTAGATCACATTCCACGAAAGTGGAAACATAAATCAAAGGATAAAAAACTTTTAAAAGCTGTAAGGTCTTTCATTAAGTTTGTCAGTTATCTTTTCAAGTTACACTTCATAAAATAGAATTATTGAAAAATGTGATTTAGTTTTAGCTTTATCGTGAAAAATAGTAGATTTAATAAATGTTGGTAAAAGTTATGTTTGAGACTTCATGAAAAAGAGAAAAAAGAAAAACAAAAAGAAACATAAGCCCAAAAAGAAAATTGTTAGAAAACATAAACCCATGGATTATGAAACTTCTATTATAGGTGAAAGTGATCATTTTCATGCTTATATCGCTGGCTGTACTTCCGCAGGTTTTACCTATGGCATTACACATGAGCAAATGAAGGAACTGGAAAAGGAAATATTAGAAGACGAAAAGAAATGGCGAGAAGATATGGAGAAAAGGCGATTAGAAAGCAAACGATTACATAAAATACAAGCAGAAAAAAAGAAAGCTGAAAAAGCACAAGCATCAAAAATAAAAATGATAAAAGAACTAGAAGACGCACCTTTCTAAAAAGAAAATAAGTAGGTTTTGCAAAGCCTTTCATTAAATTTATCTCAACTCTGTTACTATGCCCAACATCCCTCAGTTACTTCAAACCCTACAAAAGTCCCCCAGTGTAAAGCTTTTAGCGTTAAAAAATAAAGAAACCATCCTAGAGTTTTTGGCTTCTACTTTTTCTGATGAGCAAACAACTATCTCCTCAGAAAACATCCATATTCAATTGGCAGATTTTCTAGAATTTAAACAAGAAGATAGTGAGCAGGAAAACGAAACAGAAAAAGCAGATACATACGAAGATAGAGCTAAAAATTATATCACCCGCTGGACCAATAATGGCTTTCTAACCAACTATTCAGACGAACAAGGAGAGGCATTCTATGAGCTATCGGCACATACTAGCAAAACCATAGATTGGTTGTCTAGCCTCAAAAAGGATGAATTTGTAGGCACAGAATCTAAGTTTAACAACCTCTTGCACCAACTCAAAGAACTCGTTGAGTTTACCAATGAAGATGCAGAAAAGCGTATTGAGCTGTTAGAAGCAAGAAAAAAAGAAATAGAGCAGCAAATCCAGCAGTTGAAAGTAGGTGAAGAGGTAAAAGTATTTGAAGAGTTTGAGATTATCCCACGCTTTAACCAACTGAACCAATCAGCCAAAGAACTACTCTCAGACTTCAAAGAAGTAGAAGGAAACTTTGAGGACATCACCAAAGGCATTTACCAAAAACATGCCGATGGCAACCTTAGCAAAGGAGATATTTTGGGCTTTACCTTTGATGCTTTGGAATCCTTAAAAGATAGCCCACAAGGAAAAAGTTTTTATGCCTTTTGGTCATTCATTCTCAACCCTGCTTTACAAGAAAACTGGGAAAATCTCACCCATGAGCTTTATGAAACGTTAGCAGAGCGCGATATTGATATCAAAGACAGCTTTTTGAAAGGCATGAAAAAACACCTGCATCGTTCAGGACAAAAAGTATATAAAGCCAATGACCGCATGGCAAAGCGTCTTACACGCATCATACGAGAAAGCGAAAATAGCAAAACAGAAGCTACCCTTAGCCTGATACAAGAGATCAAAAATCAATTGGTAGAACTGAGCAAACAAGACCAAAAACCAAAATTTGCTTTTGATTTGGAAGGCGGAGTAGCCCTCCACCTACCCTTTGAAAGGCAATTGACTTTTGAGCGAAAAGAAGAAGTCAACTATACACAAAAGCCTACACAAGCCTCCGCAGACCTTACAAGTTCCAAACATCTCCATAAACTCTTCTCTCAAACTACTATTGACAAGCCTTTGTTACGAAAAAGAATCCGCACACTATTACAAGAAAAAAAGCAAACAACACTCTTGGAAGTAGTGGAGCACCATGGTGGTATAGAAAAAGGATTACCAGAACTCTTTGCTTACATAGCCGTAGCCAAAGAGTTTAAGCACAGCATTCATACAAAAAAAACTCAATACATCATTTTTGACGCAGAAAACAAAAAAAGGATCAAAATACCCGAAATCATTATTGTTGCATGAAACGAACATGTCGAATGTCAAAGGTTGAAGGTTAAAGGTTGAAGGTTGAGTCTAACACACAAGGGCATGATTAAACGTAAAACATAAAACCTATAACCTAAAACGTATGCAATGAATAATACGGTTTAGATTGGGAGAGTAGAGCTTTATTGA
>WTJX01000221.1 GCA_011524675.1 Cytophagales bacterium | reverse complement strand
GTGATAGATCATAATTTACAAAAAATCACGCCAGAAGAAATGAAGAAGATCAAAGAGATTGCAGATGACTATATCCCTGTAAACATGCAACCTTTTACGGCTCTACGCAAAGATGAGTTAGACTTTTTGATTCGTGCATTAGACATTAAAAAGTATGATATAAACAAAATGGTTCAAAATAAAACACTAGCGATGGTTGCTGCGGAGCTAGGAAATAAAAGAGCGATAGATATATTGCACGAGCGCAAGGCAGATTTTAGTATCAAGAATAAAAAAGGACTGACAGCAAAAGATTACGCTATCAAAAAAGGCTTTGAAAAAATAGCTAAATATATAGACAGTCTGAAATAACGGAGTGGTTTAGGTTTTTGAAGAGACAATCAAAAAAAGCCTACATTACCCCTATGGTAGTACTGTGAAATCTTAATTTTCAATTCAAAATAGATTCCCAACATACTTTGAAAGTTAATTTTTCCAAAAAATTATGTAAAATAGAGTTTGATCTACCATATATTTGTATTTAAAATTATATTTTGAAAACATGCCTTTAAGCGAACAAGAATTAAGAAGAAGGGAAGAACTAGAAGAGTTAAACAAGCTAGGGATCAATCCATACCCTTCGGAGCTTTTTGAAGTGAATGTCAATGCAAGGGATATTCATAAAAACTACCTCAAGAGAAAGAATGATTATAAGAATATCAGTATTGCGGGTAGGATCATGAGAAAAAGAATCATGGGAAAAGCTTCGTTCGCTGAGATTCAAGATCAAACAGGTAAAATACAAGCATATATCGCCAGAGATGAAATCTGTGAGGGTGAAGATAAAACAATGTACAACACTGTATTCAAAAAGCTGTTGGACATAGGCGATTTTGTAGGCCTAAAGGGCTATGTATTTACTACTGAGGTAGGTGAAATAACGATACATGTAACAGAGTTAATCTTGTTATCAAAATCATTAAAGCCTTTACCATTACCAAAAATGGTGAAAGATGATGATGGAAACGAAAAGATTTATGATGCTTTTACTGACCCAGAGCTGAGGTACAGACAGCGTTATGTAGATATGGTCGTTAATCCAGAGGTAAGAGACGTGTTTGTTCAAAGAACAAAACTCGTCAATACTATGAGAAGCTACCTCAATAATAGAAACTGTTTGGAGGTAGAAACTCCAATACTACAGCCCGTTTATGGAGGTGCGGCAGCAAGACCATTTACAACACATCATAATGCTCTTGATAGTAAGCTCTACCTCAGGATAGCCAACGAACTTTACCTTAAACGTCTAGTCGTGGGAGGTTTTGAAAGAGTATATGAGTTTTCTAAAGATTTTAGAAACGAAGGTATGTCTCGTTTTCATAACCCAGAGTTTACACAAGTAGAATTATACGTAGCGTATCGAGATTACTACTGGATGATGGACTTGGTAGAGGAAATGGTAGAAAAAATAGCTGTTGAGCTACATGGTGATTCTGAGGTACAAGTAGGTGAGCATAAGATTAATTTTCAGCGTCCTTGGAAACGCTATACAATGTTTGAGGCTATTCAAGCATATACAGGTATAGATATTTCTGAAATGGACGAGCAAGAGCTTCTTGCTACTGCCAAAAAACTTAAGGTAGAGACAGATAAGTCTATGGGAAAAGGGAAGTTGATAGATGAGATATTTGGTGAAACAGTAGAGCATCAATTGATACAGCCTACATTTATCACGGACTATCCAGTAGAAATGTCTCCTTTAGCCAAAAAGCACCGTTCCAAAGAAGGTTTGGTAGAGCGTTTTGAAGTGATCTGTAATGGAAAAGAAATTGCAAACTCTTTCAGTGAGCTGAACGATCCTATTGAGCAAAGAAAAAGATTTGAGGAGCAAATAGAACTGGGTAAAAGAGGCGATGATGAGGCTATGGTATTGGACGAGGACTTTTTACGTGCCTTAGAATATGGTATGCCGCCTACCGCTGGTCTTGGAATAGGGATTGATAGATTGGCAATGATTATGACCAATCAAAATTCGATACAGGATGTGCTTTTCTTCCCTGCAATGAAGCCTGAAAAGTGGGCAACAGAAGATGCTGATACTGCATACAAAGCTATTGGTGTTCCTGAAATATGGATACCTGTCATCAAGCAACTGGGGCTTACCTCTGTAAGCAGTCTTCAAGAAGCTAATCCAAATAAATTATTTAATGATTTGTGTGGACTAAGAAAGAAGTTAAAGCTTGATGTCAAAGCACCAAGTGTTGATGAGGTGAAGGCATGGGTAGGAGAGTAGCTTGGATGCTCTTTCCTATAAGATTTTGTTAAAATAAAAAAGCAAGGAATGACTATTCCTTGCTTTTTTATTTTAAGTAAGTAAAAAAATAGTTGTAGCTGTTTCTGTAAAAGAACTAAGTGTGAGTAGTCGTCCAAAAAATATTTATGATAAAAAACGGCTATTTTAATTTATCTTTTTGTTAGAAATAAGCGCTTTAGCTTGCTAAAGC
>WTJX01000084.1 GCA_011524675.1 Cytophagales bacterium | reverse complement strand
TTTTAAAATATTCTACATTTCGTTTACCTTTGTCTTATCATAATCAATTTCTTTATATCATCACTACGATATGATTCAGCGTATTCAATCTATTTTTCTTGTTTTGGCGATGGCTGCTATGTTGGTAGCTTCTGCTTTTAATATTTGGCTTGGCGATAGCTCTGCCGATTGTGCTACTATTGTAAACAGCTTGAACATTGGCCGTCTATGTGGAGGTGAGTTTAGTACGTCGAAAAACATCATCTATCTGTTGGCTATACAAATAGCTTTTGCACTTATTGCCTTGTATTCTATTTTGTCTTATAAAAATAGGAAACGTCAAATTTTGCTAGGCGGGGCAAACAGTTTGCTCGGTAGTGTTTTTTTGTTGCTTACATTTTTTGTTACCAAAGAAATAAGTGAGACAGAGAGCGGCGGATATGGGTTGGGTTTTTTCCTTCCTTTGCTAGCGATCTTTCTTAATATCTTGGCAAATCGTTTCATCAAAAAGGATGAAAAGCTGGTACGCTCGCTTGATAGGATAAGGTAAGGCGGCTTTACATCTAAGATGTAGCCATAAAAGTCAAAAAATAATCGTACTTTTGTAAACTTTTCTTAATGAGGTGATCGAGGCTTTTAATGATTTGGTTAGAAGACAAGGTTTTTCGCTTCAAACAAAAAAGTTTACATTACTTCAATTTCTTTTCTCAGAAGAGTGGTAAGTAGTCTTCCAAAAATACTTATGTTTTTACTTTCTATCGTTGTATAGAGCGCTTTTGGAATGTGAGGTAAAAAAACAAATATACTCTAAGAGTCCTTTTTTAAATTATGGATAATAAAATTTATGTTTTTGATACGACCTTAAGGGATGGAGAACAAGTCCCTGGATGTCAATTAAATACTATTGAAAAAATAGAGGTTGCACTTGCCTTAGAAGAAATGGGTGTAGATGTACTGGAGGCAGGTTTTCCAGTGTCTAGCCCAGGGGATTTTAACTCTGTGATAGAAATCTCCAAAGCAGTAAAAGAACCTCGTATATGTGCGCTGACTCGTGCTGTACAAAAAGATATAGATGTAGCGGCAGAGGCATTGAAGTATGCTCGTCTAGGAAGAATACATACAGGTATTGGTTCTTCTGATATGCACATCGAATATAAACTAAAAACTACAAGAGAAAAGATTCTTGAAAAAGCGGCTTGGGCTGCTAAACATGCTAGAAACTTGATAGATGATGTTGAGTTTTACTGTGAGGACGCGGGAAGAGCTGACCTTGAGTTTTTGGCTAGAATGGTAGAAACTGTGATTGCTGCGGGTGCTACTGTGGTCAATATTCCTGATACTACGGGCTATTGTCTGCCTGATGAATATGGCGCAAAAATAGCTTACCTCATGAACAATGTTCCAAACATTGACAAAGCGATACTTTCGGTTCACTGTCATAATGATTTGGGAATGGCTACTGCCAATACGATCGCTGGGCTACGCAATGGGGCTAGACAAATGGAGGTAACGATCAATGGTATAGGTGAAAGAGCGGGAAATACTTCTTTGGAGGAAACGGCTATGGCAATAAAGAGCCATCAAGAAAACTTAGGTTTGCATACCAATATAGATGTCTCTAAAATATTCCCTACCAGTAGGCTCATTACGCGTTTGATGCGTATGCCTGTACAGCCAAACAAAGCTATCGTAGGAAGAAACGCTTTTGCTCACTCATCGGGTATTCATCAAGATGGTGTCATCAAACATAGAGAAAACTATGAGATCATCGACCCAAAAGAAGTAGGGGTCAAAGAGTCTGCTATCATACTTACAGCTAGGAGTGGTAGAGCGGCTCTGAAATACAACATTGAGCGACTAGGTTTTGAAGTAAGCCAACAAGAGCTTGATGAGCTATACCCTAAATTCTTGGACTTGGCAGATTCTCAAAAGGATGTGAACGATGTAGATTTGCTCAAACTATTAGGCAAAGACATTGACCAGACTATAGTACAAATAGAAAGCCTAGAGGTACACAGCAAGATGGGCGATTGTCATTCTAAAATAGGTATTACCGTCAATGGAATGTTGAAAACAGCTGAGTCTGAAGGTAACGGACCAGTAGATGCTACTTATCAAGCGATCAACCAAATCATGGGGAAAAAGGTAAAGCTAGAAGAGTACCTAGTACAAGCCGTTACCAGTGGAATCAATGACAATGGTAAAGTACATATACAGATATGTAAGGATGATGTGTATTATTATGGATTTGGACAGCATACTGATATTGTATATGCTTCTGCTATTGCTTACTTGGATGCGCTTACTAAAGTGGTAGAGTTAAAAGCGGTAGAAAGCAATGTCTAAAAACATAAGCTAAACAGGCTTCTACACAAAACGATGATGTCAAGAGTTGAATATCGGCTCTTGACATCATCGTTTTTTTTTGTCCTGCGATTACTTGTTATATCCTAGTTGGACGTGCCTAGCGGTATGTTTATGATATCCTCAGAGTTGTATATGATTTTGTGTTTCAATCCTAAAGACCTACCTCCATATACTTTTAATAGCATTTCAAAACTTTCTGGAATATCCCCGTTGTAACGTTCCTCTATCTCTTGAGTAAAGCTAGGCTCAAATAATCTCTCCAATAAATAGTTTCTTGCCATATTACTTCCTGGCAGAAAAAACAAAACAAAATGTTCTTTGATTTTGATTCTTTTGATAACGATATAGGACATTAAGCCCCCATCTTTCAACAATTGACAACCATTAATTTTAAGCTTTTTGCTATCATCATTTTCTTTAAAATGAGTAAGCCCTCCCCTAAATTTGATATTATCAAATAAAAACTTTGAATTGAAAAAATAATTGGACAACTCATACATATCTCCTTGATCCATGAGGCTCAAAAAAACGGAGTGATGGTCTATCTTGTCTTTTTGGCTCGCAATATGAATAACGGCATCTTTTTCTAGCTTTGTAAGTTCTTTTCCTGCTTTGAAGGCAAAGAAAAAATCTTCTGTATCTGTATGCGTAAATACATCTGCATATTTTTCTATTTTTCTGTCGGGATGCCTTTCGATAAAATCACTAAAAAAATGTGTCCTATGGGGTAAGTTTATATCATTATCTAAAATATTCCTTCTTCTGTTTAACTCTTTGTCGTACTCAGAATAAAAACCTCTATCACCAAGAATGATGTCGAGTTGTTGCCCCTCATCAATCATATCACTTATGAGGCTTGTGAGCTTGCTGTGGTAGGTATTCTTGTATTTGTCTCTGAGTAAAAAATAAGACAGTATAAAAATGATGACAAGCAATAAAGAAAATACACCTAAGTATATTTTTTGATTGATACTTTCAAGGGCATTACTTTTTTGCTTGATGTAGTTTATTTGATAACTACCTTTAGGAATAACTATTTTTATTTCGTCATTTTTCCCTTCGGACAAATAATAAAGTTCTAGTTTTTTTCTTAATTTATGTATATGTACTCTTATGAGGGCTTCTTGGTCTTTATAAAACTCTCTCTCATGATCTAGTACGGCATAGGCTATTTCTCCCGACTTTGGTGACTCTCCTTTTTCCTCTGCATCAATCAAAAAATTCACTATTTTTATCAGTACTGAAGATTCAGCAAAAATAGATGATGCTTCCAGTTTTTTTATAATCTCTTTTTTATTCTTCATTAATGATGTAGTAAAGCTGTAACTAAAATCACATTTTTAGTATTCAAACCATAAAACGTATAAAGTTTGGAAACACATTTCCCTACAAGCTAGCTCTTTGTATAAAAATAGACTAAGTGTTATTTTCTTGCCCTACGCTCTTTTTACTTATGGGCACCTCTAAAAACTATCAAAATCAAAACCTAATATGCTTTGATTCGCTTTAAACAGTGATTCTATTTTGAAAAATTGAGTTTTTAGAGATGCCCTTATACAACTAACAACCTTTAATAAAAGATGGTTTTGCAAAGCATTATGCCCCTCAAAAGACACTATTAACACTGTTAACGCGGGGTAATTAACCCATAATATCGTAAAATCACTTTTCTAGCTTTCTTTTTTATCTCAATTTAGGAATCGCAATCGAAGTACTCTTAGGCAATCAT
Organism: Cytophagales bacterium; assembly: GCA_011524675.1. Classification (GTDB taxonomy): domain Bacteria; phylum Bacteroidota; class Bacteroidia; order Cytophagales; family JAAEPT01; genus WTJX01. Next base: position 4,293 of record WTJX01000084.1, on the reverse strand, counting down.
TTGTTACGTATGTTAAGATTGTTTTATTAAACAATTTAGAACGCTACTCTTACAAAAGTAGTCCTTTTTGATTTACCATTTTAAATTAATCTTTTATGAAAAAAAACCTTGCCATCATTTTATTGTCAAGCATAAGTGTTCTATCCTTCACTAAAAGTACAGAAAGACCAAACATCATCTATATCTTATGCGACGATCTTGGTTTTGGAGATATACACGCCTTAGCTCCTAAGACATCAAAGATACCTACTCCAAATGCAGATCAATTGGCAAAAGAGGGGATGATATTTAGAGATGCACACTCAGGTTCGTCGGTATGCTCGCCTACAAGGTATGGTGTCCTTACAGGTAGGTATAGCTGGAGAACGAGACTACAGTCTGGAGTATTACAAGGGCATCGCCCCAACCTTATTGCTCCTGACAGAGCTACCGTAGCGAGTCATTTGAAAGCATTGGGCTATCATACCGCCGTATTAGGCAAATGGCATTTAGATTTTCTATACAAAAACCATAAGACAGGAGAGCTGATAAATAAAGGTAAGACAGACATAGGTACTATCATCGTAGATGGTCCTACAACCAGAGGCTTTGACTACTTTCATGGTTTTCACCATGCACGTACGATGAAGACCGTAATAGAGAATGGAAAAGTAATAGCCATAGAAGACGAAATCAATATGCTCCCAAGGCTTACACAAAAATCAGTAGCCTACATCCATGAGCGTGCAAAGCACAAAGACACTCCTTTTTTCTTATACCTGCCTTTAGGCTCACCACATGCCCCTATTGTCCCTACCAAAGAATGGCAAGGAAAAAGCGGCTTAGGAGACTATGGCGACTTTGTAATGCAAACTGACCATGTGATAGGAGAGATCACCAAAGCACTGGCACAACATGAGCTGACAGAAAACACACTCATCATCCTTACAAGCGATAATGGTTGCTCCAGAGGAGCTAAGATACCAGAACTTGCAAGAAAAGGACATTTAGTAAGCGCACATATGAGAGGCTCTAAGGCAGATTTGTGGGATGGAGGACATCGTATCCCTTTCATCGCCAAGTGGCCTAAACTCGTAAAAGCAGGCACAGAATCAAACGAACTCATCTGCTTGACAGACCTCTTTGCTACCGTGGCAGACATCACTCAAACCAAATTACCAAAGAATGGTGCAGAGGATAGTTTTACTTTTTTACCTGCCCTCAAGGGAAATAAACGCAGCTCCGAAAGAAAAGGTGTTATACACCACTCTATTAGTGGGCACTTTGGCTACCGACAAGGAAAGTGGAAACTATTATTGGCAAGAGGGTCTGGAGGATGGACTGCACCAAATGAAAAAAATGTAGCCGAGGGAACGCCAGAGGCACAGCTATATGACCTTGAAGCTGACCCTAGTGAAACCAACAATCTATATAACGAAAAACCAGAAATAGCCCAAAAGCTATTGAAAGATCTAGAATATGATATAGCCCATGGTCATACAAGAAATGGTGCAGACACCAAAAACGATATCAATGATATCAAGCTGTGGAAAAGTTCTAGAGGTGATAAACGCTAGCATAAAACAGCCTCGGCACTACAATAATATGAGATTTGAATTTTTTAGTAATAAGTATAAGAAGGTCTTATTGACAACGTCATTTATCTGCATAGAAGGCATCTAGTCATTAGATGCCTCATGTTACTCATGTCCTATTTACTTACTAGAAGGCATTGCAAAACCATCTTTTTCACTTATTCTGCGGTTTTAAAATTTTGAAAGCCTTGACTAAGTACAAAACCTTAGTTACGCAAAGCCTTCTATTACCACAAATCTCATTATTTTTTTAGACGGCTTACAACCTTCTCCCCTTTTCAAGAACAGCAACCAAGGCAGGTGTTTCTATCCAACTTACAACTCCTGCTTCTCCTATTGATCCACTTGCTACACTTTCGTCATAATTGGTTCTTACTTTGGCAACCACACAAACCAACAACCACCCGCCAGTAGCAAAACCTCTAGATACATAATCGTTCCTAGACCACTCCTCTAAAGTAGATTGTTGCCCAGTAGAGTCCAAATGCTGTTTTACTTTATCACCCGTTTGACGAATTTGCATCTGTTCATCAGGCGGATCTCTATCGTCGTTCAATCGTTCTGGTGCCCCCCCCATGGTTTGCTGAACAAGCATTGCCAAGGCTTGTTTTGGGTTAGTACCTCTATAAAGCACCACATCCTCTGCCGCCCCACTTCGCTGTACCATCTCAATAAATCTAAGAGCCGCTTGGTTGGCAGCTCCATGAAATACCTCCTCAATTACCTGATCGGCAAAGTCTTTTTCTTCATCATATTGATCTTGAGCGTCTTGATTGTCTTGGAGCTTTGCCCTAACAGCGTCTGCCAATTCTTCTTTTTGGTCATCTTCAAAGTTCCATACACTTGCATTGGCAAGCATTATATTAAAAACTTTGGGCTTCGAAACGCCTATCTTTGCCGCAATTTCTTCTGCAAGGGTAAAACTTTTCAAATCAAGCACTAGTTGAGCTACCGACTGTGCTAAAGCTTTACGCTGTATCATCAAGGGTTTGCTTTCATCATGTTTTAGTTGCATCGCCTTCGCTCCCATCACATCAGCCTCTTTTTCTAAACCTTCGTCATCATTAATATTCACTTTGGCTTTCATTTGCATGGTAGGCTTTACCCTTCCTTGCTTTTGCTGTACTACATGCCATGCTTCATGAGGTAAATGCTTTTCTTGCCCAGAAGCTAAGTGAATATCTGTACCTTGAGCATAAGCATGCGCATGCAGTTGGGCAGGTTTGTCCGAATTGTAATGCACCTTTACATCATCCATAGCATAACCAGATAGACTTTCTATGCCCGTCTTTAGCGTATCAGGTAAGCCAGTATTGTTTGCTTTCTTTTGTATTGGGTTCTCTTGTTGAGCAGTATGCTTAGTAACTATAGATTGTAGTTGAGCCGCATGTTTTGACTGAGGGCTATTTTTCATCACCTCTTGTCGCTTTTTTTGGGCTACAGCTGCTGGTCTATTATCAACAAATTGATGACTTGATTTGCCTTCAACCTGCATTTGAGAAACCTCATTAGCTGTTGATTGTTGGCTCTTTTGCTCTTTTGTTTTGTTAGCGTGAGTATTCATCTTTTTTATTTTAGCAGTAAACTTTGCACTTATTCAGCGTTATACAAATTTTTAGTTATGCAAAGTCTTCTAGCAGTATATCATCTGAAACTTAAGTACCACAGCAAAAAAACATAAAAAATAAAGACATTATCTTTATACACTAAACTTTGCACTTCGTATTACAAGTTAATTGTAATAAATGTGAATAGCTATACTTTTTTTATGAAAAATAGCGCCTAATTTTCAGTGCTTTGAAGCTTGTACTTAATGCAAGCTTTTATAAGAAGCAGAATCGTATGATTTTATGTAAGCTAGCTTTTTTGTACTAGATTTAAGACTATACCCCCTTGTATTAAGAAAATTGTAACTACTCAGCGGTTTATATTGGTTGGTACTTGAAGTTGGCAAGATTGAAGAAAAGCTCAAATGTATTTTGCCCTCTCTTCTTTACAGTTTCAGACAATGATTTAAGTTTAGCATAAGCGTATTGCCCCGTTTTAAACATACCCGAGATCTTATGCTTCACTTTAAAATTGCGTATAGCTCTTTCTGAGGCATTATTATCCGCTGATAAATTCTTATCGTATAAAAAAGGGAATACACAAGCACGCAGTTTATTCAAAGATTTTTGAAGTGTAACTGTTTTAGGGCAAGCCACTGCATCAATGCTTACTTTTAATAATTCATCAAGTGCTTGTTCTAATTCTTGACTTTCTTTGTCATCTACAGTAAACACTTGATGTTTCTTTTTTTCTTCTATCGCCTTCCTAAACAAGTTTTGTAACTCTATAGAAAAAGAATGTTTTTCTGCCGCTTCTAAATAGTTTAGCTCTCTAAGTAAATGTGCTAAACAAATCTGATGTCCTTTAGCATTGGTGTTTAAATGACTCGCCCAACGGTCAGATAATAAAATAGCTTGCTCAAAACCTGATGGAAAATGTTCTTCTACTGTCTTCTTTCCTCTGTTATCGCTTACCGTTAAATAAGTATAACTAGCGTTTTGCCATACCCAAGCCCAGTGTTTATTTCCACTAACAGAACAACTTGTTTCATCTGCTCCTACAGCTTGCTTACTATTTTCTAGTTCATTTCTGATAAGCTCATAAAAAGGTGTTGCTTTAATGGCTAAACGTTGAAGCATATTATCTACCGTGCCTTGACTCATATGAATAC
>WTJX01000088.1 GCA_011524675.1 Cytophagales bacterium | reverse complement strand
GCGATATTGTTATCCAATAAGCCTGCATGGCTCATCGTTGATGACCAAATGTATAATTTTGAAAAGGATGTAGAAGGTAAAAAGCTCAAACCTTTTTTGAATAAAAAATTCATTATTATACCCAAGAAAGTAGAGGAGACCTATTATAAAAACTTTGTTTCTGGCTTGATCGCTCAGTATAATGTCTATGCACAAGGTTTTGAAATAAACACAGAGTCGCACAAAGGAGTACCCTTGTTGAATATTTCTGAACTTGCCCAAGCCAGTACTAGCATGTCTATGTTTGATGAAGGCGAAAAGAAAGAAGAAGAAGGAGAGCTTAATACCAAGATAGTTTTTGAGCTTAGCTTTCAGTATGGGGAATATACTTTTGGTAGGCTCAATAGTGGCAACCCTGTAAGTGTAAAAATGGAAAAGGTGGACGATAGTTATGTCTTTCATCGGATCAGACGCTCGGAGGTGTGGGAAAAAAAGATCATCAAAAACCTGTTGGATCGTTCGTTAGAATTGAAACACGGCAAAGCGGCATTGACTAAGTCAAGGGCTTTTGACTGGATCAATACCAATATCGGAGAACTCAAAGAGGATGGTTTTGTCATCAATCAACAAATACAAGGGTCTAAGAAGTATTTCATTGGTAAATCTACCATTGAGATCAAGGTAATAGAGAAAATAGATTGGTTTGACATTCATGCGGTAGTGATGTTTGGCGACTATGAAGTTTCTTTCAAGGAAATTAGAAAGTTGATCTCTAAGTCTAAAAATGAATTTTCCTTACCTAGTGGAGAGATCGCCGTGATTCCTCAGAACTGGTTTGAAAGGTACGAAGAGCTGATGGCGTTTAGCTCGGAAGGTGATGAAAACAATTTAAAGCTCAACAAACACCATTTAGCTGTCATAGAGGAGCTAAAAAATAAAAACCTTGCGAAGGTAAACATCAATAAGAAACTACAAAGCCTTAAAGACTTTGAGGGAATGCAGGACTATCCTATGCCTACTACCTTCAAAGGTGAGCTAAGACCGTATCAGAAAGCGGGCTATAATTGGATGCAGTTTCTCAAAGAATATAACTTTGGTGGTTGCTTGGCAGATGATATGGGTCTAGGAAAAACAGTACAGACACTTTCTTTTTTGCTTGACCAAAAAGAAAAGAATGAGGAGTACGCCAGTTTGTTGGTTATGCCTACTTCTTTGATCTATAACTGGGAAGCGGAAGCCAAAAAGTTTACGCCAGATCTAAAAATATTGATCTATACGGGAGGGAATAGAGATAAAGATGTTACTAAGTTTGCTCAATATGACCTTATCTTGACTACTTATGGTGTGGCTAGGATAGACTTGCAGATACTCTCTAATTATTATTTTCACTATATCATTTTGGATGAATCTCAGGCGATCAAAAACCCTAGTTCTGGTACAGCCAAAGCCATCAACAAGTTTAAGTCTAAACACCGCTTGATTTTGACAGGTACACCAATAGAGAATAGTACGCTTGACTTGTGGTCGCAGATGAACTTTGCCAACCCTGGCTTACTAGGTGCAGAGCCTTTCTTTAGAAAGAATTATCAACTCCCTATAGAGAAGAAGGCGAATAAAGAGAAAACTAAGAAACTTCATGCTTTAGTAAAACCGTTCATCATGAGGCGACAAAAGTCGCAAGTGCTGACTGAGCTACCCGACAAAATAGAACATATCCATTATTGTAAAATGACTCCTGAGCAGGAGGAGGTGTATAATAATACAAAAGATTATTTCAGAGAGCAGATATTAGATCAAATAGAGACGGAAGGGAGGAACAAATCTCAGATAGCTTTATTGCAAGGGCTAACCAAATTGAGACAAATAGCCAACCATCCACATATGGCTGAGGAGAACTATACAGGTTCTTCGGGTAAGCTAGAGGATATTTTGGAGATGTATAAAAATGCCTTGCAAGACAACCACAAAATATTGATTTTTAGTCAGTTTGTAAAGCATCTATCCATTCTAAAGAAAGAGCTAGATGCCGAAAATGTACCTTATGCTTACCTAGACGGTGCTACTAGAGATAGACAAAAACAAGTGGAAGTGTTTCAAGAGAATGAAGGCATAAGGCTTTTCTTGATTTCTTTGAAAGCAGGGGGAGTAGGGCTAAACCTTACGGCTGCCGATTATGTTTTTATCCTTGATCCTTGGTGGAACCCTGCGAGCGAAGCGCAAGCGGTGGATAGAGCACACAGAATGGGACAGAAAAATACGGTATTTACGTATAAGTTTATTACTAAAGATACGGTAGAAGAAAAGATTTTGAAACTACAACAAAGCAAAAAGCAATTGGCTGGAAGCTTGATTTCGGTTGAAGAAAGCTTTGTTAAGAGTCTCTCTACCAATGATATACAAGAGTTATTGACGTAGTGTTTTCTTCGACTAGAGCTTTTGGGTATTAGCAGTTAGCTTTTTTGGTAAGGAGTTTATAGTCGATAGTCTATAGCCTGTAGTCTATAGT
>WTJX01000059.1 GCA_011524675.1 Cytophagales bacterium | reverse complement strand
TTTGTAAAAACCCGAATAATCGAATTTTAATCTAAACTAGCTTCTTATCTACTATGGAAAAGCTAACTGCTAATACCTAAAAGCTCATGAAAATTAAGACGTGGTTTACCGAATGCTTACCTATAAACTATTGCTACACCTTGTTTTTCAAAAATTTTGTTTAAATGAAATAAAAGTATTATAATTGTCATTTAGACATATAAAAAACACTTCAATTTATGAAGAAGTATTCATTTTTCATACTTATTGGTTTTTTCTTATCATCATGTCTTCATGCAGAAGAGCTTCTTCCCAAAGATTACTTGAAGGTTCATTTGGAAGCAGAGAACTGGGAATTGGCAGGCGATGGTACTAGTATTGAGCGTTGGCATAATGCTATAGGTGAGCAAATGGAAGCTGTAGCAGCTAAAGGACATGCGCCTAAGATAGCTTATGAAGAATATACTAGCCATACCGTATCGTTCGGTGAGAAACACTATATGGAATGTAAAGGAGCTTCGGACTTGATGACAAATAAATCTTTCACTTTTTTCTTTGCAGGAAAAGTCAATAAGATCAAAACTAAGCTAAACCTTTTTGGAAACTATGTCATGGATAATACAGGTGTAAAAGGACTAAGCTTTTCTATAAAACCGAATTATGAAATATTGATGTTTGTAGGTGATGGTCATGCCAAACCTCTTAATATAAAACTGGGCACATTTCAAAAAGATGAATTTTTCTTTTTTGCTTTTAGTATGGACGAAAAAGGAAACTATGCATACTTTGATAATTATAACAAAACAATACGTAGAGGGGTAAGTAAAAGCCTTGTAAGGATGGTCTCCTCTACAGAGAATTTCCTTTTCAATGCCTACTATTCTGCGAATAAGATGCGTAAGATTACTGGAGGTTTTTCTATGGCTGAGTTTATGTTTTACGACAAAAAAATAAGCGATACAAACTTTGAAAACTTATTGAAATGGGCAAAGCAAAAACATGCGAGCATAGATTATTCTGGTTTTGGGATAAAGAATATACTTCCAGAAAACCAATGTCAATTAGGAACTAACGAACCCATTACATTAGAATTTGATGAGGAATTATCTCCTAACAACACCGCCTTACCTAAGGTAATGGAAAATTATCAAGAGAAAAAAGGAAGATGGAAACTCTCAGCAGATAATCCTAGCCAACTAGTCTTTCACCCTACTTCTCCTTGGCAAGAGGGAAAGTATGTAGAAGTACAAGTAGATGCAAGCATTCGCTCTCGTACAGGCTTATCCTTTGGGAAGTTGCGTAAAAAGACGTTTGGCTTCATCGTGCAACGCTCTACGGACTACGGGCTAACATATGTACAAAAAGATACTTTAGTCATTAGAGATGGCAAACATATCATTCCTATTTGTTTGATATTGCCGAAGGATAGAAAGAAAAAAGTACCTATTTATTTTTGGGTTCACGGTGGTGGATGGAGCGGTGGCACGCCTACTAAGTCTGAACTGAGTATGGGGAAGCCTCATGCTGAATACTTAGCACAAACATTGGGGATAGCTACTGTAGGGGTATCTTATAGAACGAGAGGCTCTAATGGAAGTATATCAAAAGCAATGGCAGATATAGACGCTGCCTACCGTTGGGTAAAAGAACATGCAGACCAATACCAGCTAGACGTCAAAAAGATCGCTTTTGGAGGTGGATCAGCAGGAGGACCTTTGTCTGCGCTGGCTGCCGTAAACTATGCAGACGTGGATTTATATTTAGGGTTTAATGGTATTTTTGACTTTGTAGATATTGGTAAAGGCGGCTTTGGTGGGGGGACAAACTACGGTCAAAACATCCCTAGTTTGGCACAAAATTCTGCTTTTAGGAGAGTACAAGAGAAAGGTGTAAATGTTCCTAAGGCAATTTTCTTTCATGGCTCACATGATACTACTATAGACCCTGAGCAAAGCATAAAGTTTTCGGATGCCATCATCAAAAAAGGAGGAGCATCACAAGTATATATATATGAGGGGGAACACCATGCCTTCTACCAACCTAAAAACATATACTTTGAAAATGTACTCAGCAGGATGGCTGATTTTTTCATACAAAATGATTTTAACTAGGTATCAGCCGTACAACGAATACACTTTGCTTTTGTATTCGTTGTACTTTGTACCTTATACTTATTTTAGTTCTTTCACCATCTTCAGCGTTTCTTCTACTTTATTTTTGATCCAAGTAAAATCTTCTTTTTCAATCACTTCTTTTGGGAATAGTTGAGACCCTAAGCCTACACAATGTACACCAGCACCGAACCACTTTTCTAGACTTTCTTTTTCTGGTTTCACACCACCTGTAGGCATAATACTTGTCCATGGCATAGGCCCTTTGACCGCTTTTACAAAGTCTGGACCTCCTACTTGACTACCAGGGAATATCTTTACTACTTCAGCGCCTAGCTCTTCGGCATTGGAAATATCACTTACTGAACCACAACCGGGCATCCAAGCTACTTTCCTA
>WTJX01000131.1 GCA_011524675.1 Cytophagales bacterium | reverse complement strand
TAAACAAACTTACTGGTACGGCATCTTACCTACCAAAAGAACAAAAAAAACAGTGTGAAAGTAAAATCAGACATTGTATAAAAGGTAAAGTAGCTATAAGAAAGAAAAAATCATTCTTTAGAAGAATATTCAAAAAGAAAGCTCCTAAACATAATATGTAAGCAACAGATCTATCAAATAATGGGGGTGGGTAAGAAGGATTAAAAAGTAAGTGATACAATTTAGTCTTTAGTGCTTTAGAAAAGTAAAAGATTAAACATTAAAGATTTAGATTTTAAGATGCTAAGACTTTAAGATACAAAACCCGAAACTCCAAAAGCTAAAAATCCATACCACATAGTTTACGACACATAGCTCTTTTAAAAAAACGTAGAACTTAAAACTAAAACGTAGAACATATATAATATGAAACCACAACAAAACGCTCCTTCTGACAATGGCACAAGGCTCAATAAATATATTGCCAATGCAGGCGTATGCTCTAGAAGAGAAGCTGACAAACTGATAGAGGCGGGAGAGGAAAAAGTAAATGGCAAAGTCATCACGGAGATGGGCTACAAAGTACAAGCAGGGCAGACGGTTACCCACAAAGGTAAAACCTTGGTTGCAGAAAAGCTGAAATATGTATTGCTCAACAAGCCCAAGGACTTCATCTCCACCCTCGAAGATGACCGTGGTAGAAAAACCGTAATGAGCCTAGTCAAAAAAGCTGGCGAAGAACGTTTGTTTCCCGTGGGAAGATTAGACAGAAATACTACAGGTCTGCTATTGATGACCAATGACGGAGACTTAGCCAAAAGACTATCGCACCCTTCATCAGAAATACCTAAAGTCTATCAAGTAGAGCTAAACAAAGCCTTTACAGAGGAACACTTAGAGCAAATAAAAGCAGGCGTAAAACTAGAAGACGGAAAAATAAAAGTAGATGAAGCCGCCATCATTACAGAAGATGGATTAGACGTAGGTGTAGAGCTTCACAGCGGTAAAAACAGAATAGTACGTCGTATCTTTGAGCATTTAGGTTATGAAGTAGTCAAACTTGATAGAGTACTCTATGCGGGGCTTACTAAAAAAGACCTTCCCAGAGGAAAATGGCGTTTCCTACGTCCTACTGAGGTACTCGGATTGAAAAAGATTAAATAATCTAAAGGTAATCAATAGTTAATATAGCTTTTGTTCTTTTGATAAGTATAAGGTTGAAGGTTTTACAGTGATTAATGATTAGTGGTTAGTGTTTAAATTGGGTTATGAATTATAAGTGATGAGTGAAAATCTAAAAAAAACGTTGAACTTGGTACTATAAAGGGTAGAGCTTAAAAAAACAGATCTTAGTCTGTATTTAGCGAAGAGCCAGCATGTGGGCAAGTATGACAACACTAATTCTAGATTTTAAAAACATGAAACTAGCAGGTTAAACTTTAAAAGTTGAAGGTTGAGTCTAACACATAAGGAGATGATTATAAGAAGGCTTTGCAAAACCATCTTTTGCACTTATTCTGCGTTACACAACATTTTAAAATCCTCATTTACACGCAGTAAACTGCGGTTTTAAAATTTTGAAAGCCTTGACTAAGCACAAAACCTTAGTTATGCAAAGCCTTCTATAACGTAAAACTTAAAACCTATAACGTAAAACGTATATAAAAACACATCATCACTATGAAACAAAAGACTTACCAATTAACCATTGATTCTCCCTGCTCTCAGAAGCTTTCTGAAATGACCCCTACAGGACATCGCAAGCATTTTTGTTCGCAATGCGCCAAGCATGTAGTAGATATGCGTGGGCGTTCGAGAGAAGAAGTACATAAGGCGTACAAAAGTGCAAAAGGAGGACTTTGTGCAGTCTTGCATCACGATCAAATAGACACTCCCTTTGAAGTAATTCGCGACAAACCACTTTTGAGTCTAGCGAAGCATGTGATTATGTGCATCGTTTTCTTTTTTGTAACAGAACGATCTTTTGCCCAAAAAATAAAAAAAACCGAAAACTACTACGTAGAGGGTCAAGAAAGCGATACCCAAGGGGGGACACACCAAACCTTAGAACATAGCATAGAAAATACGGACACACTGTATATCAAAGGTAAAGTCATAGATAGTACCAATACAGAAAGTGTTCCTTTTGCAACAATAACCCTTGTAGGTCTTATAGATAGAGCGACCCAAACAGACATTGAGGGAAACTTTGAAATAGCACTATCAAAAGAAGAGATGAATAAGCTTAGTGCCATAGAGGTAAGATTTTTTGGTTTTGAACATAAAAAGCTCAATGTGCGTAAGGAAGACTTTCAGCTCCAAGAAGGGCGAATGGTCTTAGACCTAAAAAATATAATGCTACAGATAGATGAAGATATGATTTGTTTAGGTAGTATGACTCCAGTTTGTTCCCCAGCAAGAAGAAGAATGAAAGAACCATTACCCAAAAGAAAGCTTAGAAGACCGCGGATGAAAAAATAAGCTATTTTGACTATGCACAAAATCTAAGTT
>WTJX01000248.1 GCA_011524675.1 Cytophagales bacterium | reverse complement strand
CTATATAAATCAGGGCAATTTTATAATGTAAAAAAAGACTTTTTTGAGAAAAAACCTATTGAAGAAAACAATATGACAGCAAAAGAAAAAGAAATACACGCCATATTGAAAGATGTGATTGATTCATATCAAAATGTACCTTGTGAAGTAACGAAAAGAGGTAAATAAATATTAGAGTGAGTACTTTACTGTAAGCTAAAATAACAAGCTAGAAGAAGTGAACAAAAAAAGGAGACTATGATTAATCATAGTCTCCTTTTTTTATTTGCTCATAGTGTTTTAATGACTCTAATAAAGTCTAGCAAAACAGCTATTTTGTTATGAATGGCTGTTTACTTAGGAAATGATTGATCGTTTCCTCCAATGATACTTTCTAATATTTTTACCTTCTCCGTGAGAAACTCTATCTCTTTGGCTTGTTCTTGGGTATATACCAAAGCTTGAATATAATTACTTTGAGCATTATTGAGTCGTTTCTCTACACTCTTTAACCGGCCTATTTCTTTGATATAAGAATCACAACCTTGTTTTTTTTCAAGTTCTTTAAGTTTTTTTTCTAATGACTCCTTAGTAGTCGTTAGGTCATTCAAAGAGATATTTGTTTTCTCTACTTGGGCAAAAAGTTCTTCATTTTGATCTTTTACAGTTTCTCTTTGGTCTAGTAATGTTTTTATGACCAATGACAATGCTATGATTACTGCTAAACCCAACAGATTTGTCAAACTTAGCAAAGTAGATAAACTTGACTTATTTTTCATTTCTTCCATACGTGCTATTCATCTATAATATTCACTTGTAAACGTGAAACGACAACATTTAGTTATTTTCAAAGATATTAAAGTTTCACAGAAAAAAAAACGATAGTTGAAAAGCTTTAGTCTTGTTTTTTGAGTTTGCGGTGTATTTAGTACTCAAGTTGAAAAAGGTATGAATAGTAAACCTATGGCTATGGCACAAGGTTTTAACTTCGGTTTTTAACGTTCAAACATGTTTTTTTATTAGTCTTATTTTCATTAATTTTAATAAAATAAGTAGGATGACAAAAATAACTATAGGTTAAAAAACGAGTGATTTTAGTTTAGAGCGGGGAAGAAAGCAAAGCTTTAGCAAGCTAAAGCGCGTATTTCTAAGAATGAAGTGAATTAACCCTTTATTTTTTTATCATAAGCATTTTTAGACGACTACTTAACATCTATTAACATCCAATAATTATTTTGATCAAACAAGGATTATATTTTCTCCATCGCATCACAATACTACTTCCTCACACAATAAAATCACTATTTATCATGTGTCTACTTTTGAGCATTTCGTGTGATAAACAAGACAATGAAGTATTTTATAACTCACCTAAAAACCAAATTATTTTTGGTTTACACAATACTGGTTCCAGATCAGTAGAGCAAGCCAACCTACCTACTAGCTCACTGGGAGCAATTAACAGTACTAAAGAAATAAAACTAATACTTTCCAATGGTAGCAATAAAGATGTTTTTGATGTAAACCTAAGCACAAATAGCAATAAACTAGAGGTAAAACCACAAAAAATCTCCATAGTACCTAACAACACATTTTTAAATTATGGTAATGGTATAGGTTTTTTACCTGTTATTTCTTTGAAAATAATTCATGGTAAAAACTCTTCAGGAATTGGTGATACTGAACTACTTCCCATGGGAAAGAATTACTTTGAGTTATACGTAACTGGCAAAATAGTGGAAGGCTTAGATACTATTCAGATACAAGAAACAATTAGTTTTTCAGTTGTCGCCAATGTAATGAACTTTGTAATTCACAAAAATGAATCAAAGCAAGAGTTACAAGACTATGATACTACTTACTTTGTTGATAACCCTATAAGAAGTTTTATTAAAAAACCTTATTATCATATTAACCCAACTCAGAATATATCCATAGAAAACACTGGTAATGTTTCTATCCGAGTTTATTCAAAGATTTTGACTAGAAAAAAAGATATTTATGAGCCTTTTGAGATAACTAAAGACACCGTAGAGATTGCACCTGAAGAAAAAAAATTAATAGCACCAAGTTACGCTAATACAAGCTATTATTCTTATTGGATAAAATTAAAAGTTGACGGTAACGGCACAGAGCTTGGTACTGAAAATTTAAATTTACTAGAAGACGGGAATTTATACTTACAATTAGATGATACAACAGCTAAACAATATGATGACTAAAAAAAGATTTTACTTTTCAAGTACGATCAATTATATTTTTATAGCTTGTTTACTCATCACAAGCTCATGTAAAAAAACGAGTGATGAAGAAACAAGACAATTTGAAGAAAAACGTGCACCTGGGTTTTTCACCTTAGCAGCTTTAGATTCAAGATCAAATAAAACCTTAAAATCTTCAAACAATACGTTAAATTATAATTTAGGGGAAATTAAGGCTACAGATAATTTTGATTTCATACTGACCAATGGTGGAGATATGCCAATATTTGACATTAACCTTAAGGTCAACGATGAAAGTATATATAACATCACTCCAAAAAGCATCAATGTACTTCCAAGTAATAAGTTCATAAACTATTCTAATGAGATAGGTTATATACCCGTTGTTTCTTTTGAGGTAATACATGGCATCAATGCCAGTGGTATAGGATATGCAGATTTATTAGATCCAGGTAAAAAGACCGCAGAACTGACCATTAGTGGAAAAACATTATCAGGAATAGATACTGTTGAAATTTCGTCTGTGTTTAAATTAGATTATTCCCCTCTAATCATGGACTTTGTCTTTTATAGATCTGGAGAAAGATTAACTCTTTCTGACTTTGATACTTATTATTTTTTGGGAAACACGGTAGGTGATTTTTTAGATCATATCATTTATTATGTTGAGTCAAATGACAATATGCAAATTGAAAACATAGGTAATACCACGTTAGAAGTAGTTGTAACTGAAAGATATAGAGCTACTTCTATATCGACAGATTCTTATGGACAAACTATGACTTTTTCTTTAGCCCCTCATGAAACCACATCATTAAACTATTTATCTAATCCTTCTAATAAACATACATATCATTTAGATTTATCCGTAAATGGATTTGGCACTGCTTTGAACTCTGAATTTTTAAAACTTCAATCAGATGGTAAAGCATATATTTCTATCACTTGGCGATAAAATAAAGTCTTTTGACTTTATTTTATCGCTCATAGTAGTTTTCAGAAGACTTAAAAAAATATTTTTTTTCAAAGTCTTCTTATTTCTACTTCACGAAATTTAATTCGAAGTAAAAGCTATTTTTTTTGTCCCCCCTATCATCGTAAAGAAAAACTATAATTAATCTAGTGATTCATTACAAAGAAAAAGTATAGGTTACATTATTACTTGTAACAGTAAATTCTCTGTCGCAAGTACCATCTCCATAGTCAAAAAGTCTAGTTACGTCCATAGTAGCACGATGTATGGTCGTTTCTTTCTGACCTGAAACTGGCATCCAAAGATATCTACTACTCACTCCCCCTTCTAACTTACAGCTAGTATTATATACCAAAGGGCTTTCTTCACTGATCACATGATCTCTCTCCACACCATAACGATTTACTGAGCTCGCCGTACCGTAAACAGAAATAACATCATCCGAAAAATCATCTTCTGTCCCATTCAAATCAATGATGCGTGTTCTTGAAGAAGTCCAAGTCTTGGTAGTATTATCTGCAAAAGTAAAAAGACCATCCGTTACCGAGATACTAAAACTCATCTTACCATCGCTAGTGCCATTATTAGTTGTCGTTCTCGTACCATCTACCTTTATGCCATCTGCATAATAGTCCTCAAAAGTAGTCTCTATAACGCTGTTGGCTTCTCTGTATCTACCAGTATAGGTTATGACCATTTTTCCTTTTCTGTATCTACCATAATAATAACAACCATCGCCAAAGTCTATGGTAAGTGTATCACTTTGCTCTGCATCATTATTTGCTACACTGATACTATAGCAAGTACTAGCCAATCTATTATTGACAAAGGTTTCGGGTTCGTCTGTAAGGTAACGAGACAATGCGTCTATATCATTCAAATCATTATCTGTATTGGTACTTTCAGTGTATTCTTCCGTAGTTGTGTCTTCTTCTGTAATCATGTCATCCTCTTGACAAGAGTAAATACAGATTAACGAAAATAAGCATAGTAGTTTGATGAAGTTTGAATGTATCATATATATAATATATTAAGTTTTATGTTCATTTAGTATTGCTATAGTACAGAAAGATATCATGCATTATAACTATTTTAGTGCTAGCATGACCATCTTACATATCCCTTAGACGTTGTCAAAAAAAAATAGTTTAGTTCACTTTCTTTTTTTATAGACTTTTCTTTTGATGTTTTTTTACTTTATTTGTAATAGTACTTTATAGTTATCTTATTTTTTCATCTTAAACTTGCAAGCTTAAGTAGTCGTCCAAAAATACTTAAGATAAAAAAATCAGGTTATGAGGTACTATAAGGCTTAATTTGAAGCTAAAATTTGTCAAATTTTCTTTTGGCATCCAAACGTATCAAAGAGTTGAAATAAATAAAATTTAAAATTTATCATGAAAAAATTAAGTATTGCATTTGCATTAATATTGACTTTCAGTGTATCCAAAGCACAGGAGATAAAAGTTGGTCCTGGAGTGGATATTATTACACCAATGTCCAAAGGCTTGAAAAAGGTATCTGGAGCTGGTTTTGGTTTATCTGTGAGAGGACAGATAGGCTTCGTAGATAAATTTAGTATCATGGGTACTTTGGGCTATCAAGGATTTTCTAAAGTGGAAGAAACACGTGTAAGCATGATCCCCGCCCAATTTGGATTCAAATATGCTCTGATGGATGCCGAATTAGCCAAATTATATATTAGTTTAGAAGCTGGTATTCATAGTGTGCGCATGAATACTAACGGAAACATCAACAATAGTTCATCCTTTTCTTATGCACCGGGGTTTGGCGTACAAATTCAAAATATAGATTTGAGTGTCAAGCTACAGCTTATGGATAAGTTTCAGACTTCAATACATACAAATTATTTCAATATAAGGTTGGGCTATACTTTTGGATTATAAAAAGGCTTTGCAAAACCATCTTTTGCGCTTATTCAGCGTTATACAAAATTTTATATAAAACTTTTGTTACGCAAAGTTTTATATAAGTAGATGTTTTAAACCATTTCATCTAATCGTTTAAAACACTTAGCTTTTATCAAAAATATTTCGTGGTACAAAGAGGGTTGAAATATCAAAACACAGCCCTCGCTTTCGTACTGTAACAAAAAAGTTAGGCTATACTTTTGTCCACCTATTTAGCTATTGCTTTTCATTCTAGTATCATTCAATGAGCTTACTAATAAAAATTATGATTTCATTTTCAAGAGTGTTAACACTTTGTTTATTTCTTTCCTCTATACACATAGCGAATGCCCAACCTCCCAAGAAAAAGCAAGATATACGTTTAGGAAAGATCAAACCTAAAAAAAATCCTATTGAAGAGGTAAAAGATACAACTCCAGTTGTCAAAAAAACCGACTTTGAGAAGTTTATAGAAAAATCGGAGCTTAAAGAAGGAGTATTGGATATCCTCATAAAGGACAACGCTTATTATTTGGTCATTCCCGATAGTATGCTACAGACTAAGTTTTTGTTTGGGACTCGTATCGTAAAAACGAGTAATAGCAAGGTAAGCAATGCGGCGGGACTATTAACAAAACGCCCCATCACTGTATATTTTAACCGCATAGGCAAAAAAGTTTTTTTACATCACAAAACCAGCTTTGATATATCTGAAGATGATATGGCTCTCAAAGCTAACTTAGAACGTAATACTTATGACCCTATCATGTATGGCTTCCCTGTACAGAAATATAATAAAGACTCTACCGCTGTGATTATCAATATCAATAGCTTTTTCTTGGGAAGTAGTGTAAAACAACTATCCCCTTTTATGGAATCTAAAGGATTCATTAAAGGTCCCTCTGGTATTTTCAAGGCAGATAGATCTTCTATCTTGGAAGCTAAATCTTTTGAAAAAAATGTTACCATAAAGAGTTTGATGAGCTATGAGGTATCTGGTAAGCCCTTTAGTGTTGTATTAAATAGAACTTTGTTATTATTACCAGAGCTTTCTCGTTTTAAACCAAGGATATATGACCCTCGTGTAGGCTATTTTACGACGAGTAAGAACATCTATAAAAGCTTTTCAGATGGGCTAAAAAAAGAAGAATATATCAATAAATGGGCTATTTATCCCAAAAAAGAAGATATTGAAGCATACAAAGCTGGAACATTAGTTGTTCCCGAAAAACCAATTGTCTATCACTTAGATACTAACTTCCCTACCTTTATGAAAAAACATATCCGTGAGGGAATATTATTTTGGAACAAAGCATTTGAAAAAATTGGTTTCAAAGATGCCGTACAGGTCAAGGATTACCCCCAAAACGACTCTCTTTTTGATCCTGAAAACTTACAATATACCTGCATTCGCTATGTAGCCAACAATGTAGCCAATGCTTATGGTCCGTCTTGGACAGACCCAAGGACTGGAGAGATATTACAAGCCGACATTGTTTTTTACCATAATTTGACTACAATCATTCATGCATGGATGTTTGCACAAACGGCCGCAGTAAACCCTGCTGTACGAAAAAAATTATTAGCTGAGGAAGAATATGGAAAAGTAATCCGCTACGTTGCAGCTCATGAAGCAGGACATACGCTCGGACTACCTCATAATATGGCTGCATCTCATGCTATACCTGTTGACTCGCTTCGTTCGGCTACCTTTACTCAACAATATGGTACTACAGCTTCTATCATGGATTATGCACGTTTTAACTATGTAGCACAAGTAGGAGACGAAGGCGTTAGGCTCACACCACCCGACTTAGGAATCTATGACGAATACGCTATCGCTTGGGGATATACACCCTTACTAGACATTGAAGAACCTAAGGATGAATACTCTACCCTAAATGAGTGGATAACCAAACATACAGGAGACCCAATGTATCGCTTTGGTAGGCAGCAGTCTTCATCCAATGTACTAGACCCTTCATCTCAAACTGAAGATTTAAGTAATGATGTATTAAAAGCTTCTAAATATGGAATAAAAAACATCGACTACATCTTAGACCATTTATTAGCATGGAAAAAAGAAGAGAATAAAAGCTATGAAGAAATAGCTAGCTCATACCAAGAACTACTCGGTCAGTATAATTTATACATTAAACACCTTATCAACTACCTTGGTGGAATATATTATAAAGATATCATACAGGCTGAAAATGAAGAAAACACAAAAGCCTATAGTTTTGTTGACAAAGAATACCAGCGTAGCATTGTCTCTTTTCTTTTTGAAGAAATGAAAAGACAAAAAGATATGTGGGAAAGAGAAGAGATCATTCAGAAATTTGGTAAACCCTTTAGTTTTATGGATGATTACAACACCTATATCCTTGACAACCTGCTTAGTGCCTCTACATTAGCCAAAATTTATACAGCAGAATCTAATGATGCTAAGACTTATTCGCTAAACGATTTGTTTGAAGATGTAAATAAAAATATTTGGGCAAAGACTAAGGCGAAACAGTCATTGACAGATGCCGAGCGTAACATGCAATATCAGTACATCAAATCCTTACTGAAAAATGGTGGTTATGTATCATCGAGTATCTTCTCTTTGTTTGGTATAAATAACTCAGGGACAGGACTACACCTCAATTGTAATCATGCCACTCATGAAAGAGAAATGGGAGAAGAAGAGATCATAAAAAGTGGCATGCGTGAGCACTTATATAACAGTAAAGTAAAACTAAAGGCCTTTTCTGAGTTGAAGAAAGCACAAGTCTTACTCAAAAAAGCCCAATATACAGGAGATGAAACTACAAAGTATCATTACCAATACTTACTCAATGAAATAGAAAACAAAATGAAGAAGCAATAAAGCCATGTTGCTTTTTGTATATGGAACGCTGAGAAAAGCTTTTGCACACCCCATGGCGCAAAAGCTTAGCCACAAGGCAAAACACATAGGCTTTGCCTACGTCTATGCTCAGTTGTTTGACTTAGGCGAATACCCAGGCATCGTACTGAGTACAGATAAAAAATCTAAAACTTTTGGAGACTTGTATCAGTTGACAGACTTGTCATTTGTAAAGGAACTAGACGAGTACGAAGGTGATGAATACAAAAAAAAAGAAACCATAGTGTATTGTGATAAAAGAAGTTATCATGCCTATGTGTATGAGCTTATTATCCCACATCATACCTTTGAAATGATTCCTTCTGGTGACTATATGAACTAAACTAGCAAAGCTACTATAGTAGATAAGAAGCTAGTTTACATTAAAATTCGATTATTCGGTTTTTTACAAAAGTCTGCATTAAGTACAA
>WTJX01000073.1 GCA_011524675.1 Cytophagales bacterium | reverse complement strand
CAAGATTTCAAAAAAGAACATAAATATTAACACCTATTTTTCTCGGACGCCAGTAGATTAATCCTACTTTGTCATCTTAGAAAACTAGCCTACTATTACAAAGAAACTTTAAATTTCAAGAAACGGTAAATAATGAAATCACAAAAATCAAAATACAAAAATCAAAAAGTTGTCTTTTATGATTATGAAGACTTGAGCTATGCGGCTTGCGATTTTTACGTTTATCAAATAGCTAGTTGTTAGTATGAAGTACTAAGTCAGTATTTGGGGAGTCAATAGTCGATGGTCAATAGTTTATGAGGTTTTAGGATTTAGCTTTTGGCTGTTAGCTTTTGTTTGACTTTTGTTATTTGTTTTTTGGGGTTTCAACTCATATCCCATAACTCAATATTAATCACTAAACACTAATCTCTAATCGCTTTCTGATGCCACTTTCGTGGAATATAATCCAGTTCTTATATCTTGTGTCTTAAAATCTCTGAGTCTCATCATCTCAAAATCTCACGATCTTAAAACCTTAAAAACCAATACTGCCCTATTGACACAGTAGATAGACAATTTATTTTCTGTACTCCAATAGGTATGTTTTTGATCTACCCTTTCAAAACCGCCATATTGCCCTTCATCGCTAGAGAATACAAGCGCATAGGCTCCATTCTCAGGTACATAGAACTGATAGTCAGGAATGGAACGATCTGTATGAAAGTTAAACACAAAAATGAGTTCTCCCTTTTGGAAAATAAGCACTTTATTTTGTTCGTCTATGTTCAGCTTTGTAGTCGGCTGTACCTCCAACAGCTGATATTCTTTTGCTAAAGAAAGCATTTGCCTGTCAAACAACGACAAAAATTGATATTTCAAGTCTTCATTTTCTGCCAAACTCCATTGTCTCTTGGCGTAGTGGTAGCTCCAGTTGTTCCCTTCCCTTGGGAAGTCCACCCATTCGGGATGCCCAAACTCATTTCCTATAAAGTTGAGGTATGCTTCACCACCAAGAGCAAGCGTAAGCAAGCGTATCATTTTGTGTAAGGCTATCCCACGATCAATGATAAGGTTAGGCTTTGCTTTGTGCATATCCTCATACATTTCCTTATCCATCAGTCTGAAAGCAATGGTTTTGTCTCCAACTATGGCTTGGTCATGCGATTCGCAATAGGCAACCGTTTTTTCTTTCCACCTCCTGTTGATGAGGCTATCATATATTTCACCTACAGACCATTCTTCATCCTTTTGGTCTTTGAGTAGCTTGATCCAAAAATCAGGAATCCCCATACCCAAGCGATAGTCAAAGCCTATCCCTCCTATGTCTTGACTTCTGCACATACCAGGCATACCACTAAAATCTTCTGCTATACTGATGGCATTAGGGTTTATGTGATGAATAAGCGCATTGGCAAGTTGTAGATAAAGCAAGGCTTCTTGATCTACTCCTCCATCAAAGTATTTGTCATAATGGTCAAACTGTAAATCTCCATGATGATGATAAAGCATAGAAGTAATACCATCGAAACGAAAACCGTCAAAATGAAACTCTTCTAACCAGTAGCGTACATTGGATAACAAAAACTGTAATACCTCTTTTTTCTGATAGTTAAACAGTTTAGAGTCCCATGCAAGGTGGTCTCCTTTTGGTCCTCCATGAAAGTATTGATGGTCTGTACCGTCAAATTCGTTAAGTCCTTCTGCCAAATTTTTAACGGCATGCGAGTGTATCAAATCCATGATGACCCTTAAGCCAAGCTTATGAGCTTCATTGATGAGCGTTTTTAAATCTTCTGGACTACCAAAACGACTACTTGGCGCAAAAAAGTTGGACACATGATAGCCAAAAGAACCATAATAAGGATGTTCTTGAATGGCCATCAACTGAATGGTATTGTAGCCCGCCTCTTTGATCTTGGGTAAGACCACTTCTGTAAACTCTTGGTATGTCCCTACTCCTTCTTTCTCTTGTGCCATACCGATATGGGCTTCATAAATGATAGGAGGAACTTGCTGAGGGGTGAAAGGATGCCAACTAAACGATTGAGGATACCTTATTTGTCCTGCAAAGTCATTTGTTTCCTCATGTTGTACAAGACTACGCATGTAGGCAGGTATCCTATCATGCTTACCTTTGGAAGAACAAACATGTACTTTCACTAAAGAGCCTTGGGGAAGTGTAGCCTTGCCTGCAATCTCAATAGACCATATGCCATTATCATTTTTTTGGAGTAGGTGTGCAGTCTTATCCCAATGGTTGAAGTCTCCAATCAAACTTAGCTGATGTGCTGCTGGTGCCCACTCTCTATACGTCCATACATCTCTATCTTCATGGTAATGAATACCCAAGTCATGATGTGCATGAGTAAAAGTGTTATCCTCAAAAACTTGCGCTGCATGATACTCAAAATGCGTAATACGATGATCTATCGCTTCTTGATAAGGAGCCAACCAAGGATCATCATCTATGATGGTGTTTATTTTTGTATTCACAGTAATCTTTTTCAAGTAGCTAGT
>WTJX01000371.1 GCA_011524675.1 Cytophagales bacterium | reverse complement strand
GACTATCTTTTTATCATTACCAATGATGGCTGGTGGGGAGATACGGAAGGACACAGACATCATTTATTGTATGCCAAATTGAGGGCTATTGAAAGTAGGATATCTATCGTACGTAGTGCCAATACTGGGATTTCTGCGTATATCAATCCCCGTGGAGATATCGTTCAACAAACAAAATGGTGGGAGAAAAATGCAGTAAAAGCTTCTGTTCCGAGAACACAAGAACACCATGTAAGCTTTTATAATAGATACGGGGACTATATAGGTAGGCTTTCGTATTTCTTATTGATATTCACAGTGCTTTCTGCTGTAGTAAAGTGGAGAACAAAGAAAATGCCTTAACTCCCAAGAGCTTTTGGCTGTTAGGTATTAGCTTTATCCACTAAATTTTGGGAGCGAGCTATCAAAAAAACTAAAACTCAATACATAGTTTCATTGAACGGATACATATCAAGAAGCTCATTACAAAATGCTTATACTTATTCTTAGGGATTCCGGATTTAAAAATAAAAAGTCAAAAAACAATAAGTTTTGAGGGAAGTCTTCCTTCATTTTTCCTAAAAAGTATAACTTTAGGAAAGAAAGGAGTTTAAGTGATAGAAAAGGAAGACTTCCCTAGTTAAAAGCGGAATCCCTGTACTTATTCTACTTGATACTCTGCTACTATGGGGAAGTGATCTGAGTAGTTTACGTCTCTCATGGTGTTGAAAGACCTTATATGCAAATCTTTAGAAAAAAATTGATGGTCTATTCTCAGAAAGAATAGCGATGCATGGTTGTATGAAAAGCCTAGCCCTACACCTCCTTTTTCAAAGGCATTCTCGTAGTTTGACTTAAAACATGTATAAGTGTAGGAATAAGGGATATCATTGAAATCTCCACATATGATGGTATTATTTTTTTGTTTTAGGGCTTGGTCTCGCACTACTTCTGCCTGAACAGCCCTACTGACAAACCCTCTCTTCAACTTCTTTAAGAGACGTACTTTTTCGCGCTTTACTTCATCGTAATGGGCATCTGTTTCAAAAACTTTCTCTGCATCAATATTCATTGATTCTAAATGGCAGTTAAAGACATTGAACTCATCCCCTCCCTTTTTTATGACAACATGTGCTGCTTTATTGCTTTTATTATTTTCAAATAAGATTTCTTTCTTATGAATAATCGGGTATTTGCTAAAGGTAGCTAAGCCCATCAATACCCCCTCTTTTACTTGTCTGCGTGCCACTATATGAGCATACACAAAACCGTTTTTTTTCATCCTTTCGGTAAGGTTAAACACCTGAGATTTTTCGTTCTCATAGTACTCTTGTATGGCTATGACATCTACCTTTTGCTTTGTGAGCCACTGTACCATTGCATCTGATTGGACTTTTTTCTCTGGTGATTTCAAGTATTGATAGAGGTTGAATACTCTCACATTATATGAAAGTACCTTCAAGCTCGTCTTTTCTGTTTTTTCTTCTAGTTTGGCGTAAGCTATGGTTCTGTTGAGATGAGGGATGGCAAGCAACAAGGTAGCCATAAACAACCATTTGCTTTGTCTCTTTCTTTTGAGTGAAATAAAAAACAGAAGAAAATTGATAGCGATGGCAACAGGTATCGCTAAAGCAAAAAATCCTGCTACCCAAAGCTTGGAGGGGGATATTTGGTCAGATAAATAAATGACAACCAATAGCCCAACGCTAACGATATGTTTAAACTTTATTTTTATTTTAATCTAGCTTGGTTCTACTTTACAATGATATGGATTTTCATAAAAACCTGACAGGTTTTCTTTTGAAATTAAACTTCGTAAAGTAGCGTTAGTAAAAAAATCACGTAAATAAGTAGGCAGACAAAAATATACCGAGGATCATTTGGTATAACCCGCTTTCTCTACTCTACAACCAATGGAAAATACGCCTTCGATGGCTTGTAGTTCTTCTTTATCGTCAGAACGCATGTATTCGCTAATGGTAAAGTTGTACTTTCCTTTGGCAGGAAACTTAAAAAAAATCAACGATTGAAATTTATGATCGAAAAGATCTCCCATAGACCCTCCAGAAAAAAACCTTTCGTTCCCAAGTGGCTTTCCTGTTTTTTCATCAAATAAGTGCATCATTTGAAGTTTGTGAGATATAGTGTCACCAGCTTCATTACATAGCAAATGA
Organism: Cytophagales bacterium; assembly: GCA_011524675.1. Taxonomy (GTDB): domain Bacteria; phylum Bacteroidota; class Bacteroidia; order Cytophagales; family JAAEPT01; genus WTJX01. The sequence goes on along the minus strand of WTJX01000371.1, from coordinate 350 downwards.
TTGAGATACAAATTGTAATAGGGATAATTTGCCGTATTTCTCAGCATATAATAGATATGATAGTATTGAGCTGTATCTTCTATTTCAAAGGTGAAACTTTTTCCATCTTCTTTTGCCCAAACACCTTGGGCTATAGGCATGTATTCTTCATAGATACGGTTTTCATTATCGGTACAGGCATACAAAAGACTGCTAAGTATAGTAAGGAAAAGTATGTGCTTCATTTTTTAGTTTTAATAAGTAAATATATTCTTATCTTATTTTTCTTTGTTGATTTGGCTTATCTTCTGTTAATGAAAACGGTTTTATTCCTTTTTTATTGAGTTTCAAAATATGATTGACTCTAGTAG
>WTJX01000629.1 GCA_011524675.1 Cytophagales bacterium | reverse complement strand
TAATTTTACTTCATACTTTGTACTAACGACTTTGTACTTAATACTAGCTATCGACCATCGACTCGCTTAATACTAACTACTAGATACTAACTACCAGATACTCAACTGCACACTATAACAAACTAAAAGCTTATGGTCTATGGACTATTGACCATGGACTATTAACTATTTTAACGTAAAATTTAATGAATGCATGTATAAAGTAATCACCATAGTTTCTTTTTGGCTACTATTGGTTTCTAACTATGCTGTAGCACAGAAAGCTACTAGCGATACTAAAGAAAACCCTAGACGTAATCTGAACGAGTTTCCTGCAATAGGGGACTCTGACTCAACGGAAAGCTTCCCTTTACTACCCGAAAAAAAAGCCTTTTCTCCTAATCCCAAAAAAGCGGCTATGCTCTCTACCGTCATCCCTGGTTTAGGACAGGTGTATAACAAAAAATACTGGAAAATTCCTATCTTCGCTACAGGATTTTTGATTACGGGTTATTTTGCAGCCTACAACAATAAACGTTTGATCCGAGTAAACAAAGTAATAGACACTTGGCCTACCAATGCCAATGGCTCACCTGACCAGTCTATTCTTGATGCCAATATTCTTGATGTTCCAGGCTACAATATTGATTCATACCAAGAAGCACAAAGAGTGCGAGATCGTCATAGGCGTGACAAAGACAATGCTATCATTATTATGATGATCGTTTATGCTGCCAACATAGTAGATGCAGCTGTAGATGCTCATCTATATCAATTCAAGATCACCAAAGATGTCTCTGTACAAATAGAACCAAGCTTCACTCCTATTTATCATGCCAATCAAATGAGTACGAGCAAGGGACTACAATTACGTTTGAATTTTTAATAAAGGCTTTTTTTACGATATGAGACCTCCCTCTCTTTAATCTTTCTAGCCACTTACGTGGAATAAAATCCAGTCCATAAGTAGCTTGTAGTTAGTATCTGGTAGCTAGTATTAAACGAGTCAATGGTCGATAGTCAATTGAAATCCTTGTACCTTTCAGTAAAAGCACAAACAACCAAGTAACACTACACCCTTCTTTTATCTTTATTCTTTTATCTTAAAGTCTTATAGTCTCCATAGTCTTAAAATCTCATAATCTTAAAATCTCAAAAAACTAATGCTTAGCTTTGGCATATGCTCTCGGAGACATTCCAAATTCATTTTTGAAATTAGTAGAAAAATAAGATACACTAGAAAAACCTACCATATAGGCTACATCAGAAATGGTAGCTTTTTTGTTGGTAATTAATTCTGCCGCTGTAGCTAACCTTATCTTTTTGATATATTCTCCCGGTGACATTCCCAATACATCATTGGTCTTTCTATACAGTTGTGTTTTACTCAAGCCTAGTAAATCACATAAGGTCAAAGGACCGAATTCTTGATTTTCAATGTTCTCGATGACTATTTGTTGCAGTTCGGTAAGGAATTGATCTTCTATAGAAGGACGAGATAAGAATTGATTATCTTTTAAGGCCATAGTCTGTTGGAAACTAGCCCTTAACCTCATTCTGTTTTCTAAGATGTTCTCTACCCTTATGCTAAGTTCATGAGAGTCAAAAGGCTTGAACATAAAATCATCAGCGCCCAAATTGAGCCCTTCGATCTTGTCTTCAACCATTCCTTTGGCGGTAAGCAGTATGATAGGAATGCGGTCTGTAAGCTTATCATTTTTCAATAATTTACAAAACTCATAGCCATCCATTTGAGGCATCATGACATCACTGACTATGATATCGGGAATCAATTCCTTGGCAAGGTCAAAGCCTTTAGAGCCATTACTTGCCAAAGTCACATCATATTTGTCCTTAAAGATATTGTACATATACGCTCTTAAATCTGCATTATCTTCTACAATCAATATACGTATTTTAGTTGTAGAGTCTAAGGAAACCAATTTATCATCCTCTTGTGTCGTCTCCAATACATCTTTGTATGCCTCTTTATGGGTAGGAATAGTTACAAAAAATGTACTACCCGAGCCTAGTTTACTTTCAAAGTTAATACTCCCTTTGTGCAAGCTTACCAGTTCTTTGACTAGCGAAAGTCCTAAGCCAGTAGAAGCTTCTCTGTCGGCATATAACTGTTCTCCAGCTTGAAAACGGTTAAAAATTTCATCTTTTAACTTAGGATCAATACCTACACCAGTATCTTTTACAGTGATAGTGAGCGCATTGTTTTTAGTCTCATCAATGAAAATCGATAAGACTACCTTACCACCTTCAGGAGTATATTTAAAAGCATTAGAAATGAGGTTGGTAACGATGCGTTCTACGATTTCTTTGTCATAGTACGCCATAAAGTGTTCGTGACTACGCTCAAACTCATATGTTATACCATATTTTTGGGCAAGTGAATGAAACGATTCTTTGAGATAGGTCATGAAAGACACTATGTCAGAGGATAACGGAAACAGTTGGATAAGGTCATTTTCTACTTTACGAAAATCGAGCAATTGAGAAACTAATTTTTTGAGTCTATC
>WTJX01000112.1 GCA_011524675.1 Cytophagales bacterium | reverse complement strand
AAAAAAACGTACAACTTAAAACGTAGAACTCAACAATAAAGCTTGTGCTACTTGTGGTGAATACAGTATGTAGGTTGTGCAAAAGTTATGCATACATTTTTGTATAAGTGAAGAAAACAAAGAAATAAATAATTAAATTTGCCTCAGATATAAGCTGGTTTTAAGAATTCATGGAACAATTAACAAAAGTATTTTCAGGTTCAAATTCACAATACTTTGCACATGCAATGTGTGAAGAGTATGGTTGTCCTTTAGGAGACGTAGAAATAGAGCGTTTTAGTGATGGAGAAATATCTGTTACTTATAATGAGTCTGTAAGAGGGCATCACTTGTTTTTGGTACAGTCCACCAATCCAAATTCAGATAATCTGATGGAGCTTTTGCTCATGATAGATGCCGCCAAGAGGGCATCTGCAGCGCATGTAACGGCTGTCATTCCTTATTATGGTTATGCTAGACAAGATAGAAAAGATAAGCCACGCGTTGCCATAGGAGCAAAGCTAGTGGCAAACTTACTGTCTGCTGCTGGTGCAGAGCGTATCATGACTTGTGATCTTCATGCTGGACAAATTCAAGGGTTCTTTGATTTTCCTGTAGATCATATGCATGGCTCTTCTGTATTTGTTCCTTATATAGAATCACTGAATTTAGACAATCTTATTTTTGCTTCGCCAGATGTTGGGGGAGTCAAAAGAACAAGAAATTATGCCAAGTACTTTGGAGTTGACTTAGTAGTATGCGATAAGCACAGGGTAAGAGCCAATCAGATTGCTTCTATGCAACTCATAGGTAATGTAGAAGGTGCCAACGTGATATTGGTAGATGACCTCATAGATACAGGAGGCACACTTAGCAAAGCGGCCGCTTTGATAGAAGAAAAAGGCGCTAAATCTGTGAGAGCCATATGTACACACCCTGTATTGTCTGGGAAAGCATACGAAAATATCAATAACTCGGTATTGAAGGAACTGGTAGTAGCCAATACCATACCGCTGAAACAAACATCAGACAAAATAAAAGTGTTGGATATGGGGCCTTTGTTTGCCAATGCAATAAAAAGACTAAGAACGCATGGTTCTATCAGTTCTTTATTTGTAATACAGTAAAAAAACTGTACCTTTGCAGTCCGTTTCAGGCCACGGCAAAAACCGTGTGAAGAACTCAAATAATAACCAATGAAATCTATAGAAATCTTAGCCTATAAAAGAGAAGATCTTTCAAAGGCTTTTAATAAGAAATTAAGAAGAGAAGCTTACGTACCAGGTGTGGTATATGGTGGCGAAGAGCCTAAGCATTTTTATGCTCCTACCATCTTATTTAGAGATTTGATCTATACACCAGATGCTCACTTTGTAGAGTTGAACATTGAAGGTGAAGTAATCAAATGTGTGTTGAAAGAAACACAGTTTCACCCTGTAAGTGAAGTCTTGTTGCATGCTGACTTCTTCCAAATTTTTGATGACAAAAAAGTAGTAATGGAAATCCCAGTAAATGTTACTGGAGTTGCTGCCGGTGTTCAAAAAGGGGGTAAGCTATTCTTGAAAACAAGAAAAGTAAAAGTAAAAGCTTTGCCAAGTGATATGCCTGATAGCATAGATTTGGATGTAAGCGAACTAGAATTAGGAAAGTCTATAAAAGTAGAAGCTATTGATGTACAAGGAGTGGAGATCATCACCAACCCTAACGTATCTGTAGCTAGCGTAGAAATTCCTAGAGCATTACGTCAAACGCTCCAAGCTGCTGCTGACGGTGCCGAAGAATAATAAGTATTCGGATAAAAAAAATACATTTAGTTATTTCTTTCTAAAAACTCCTTTCATTTATGGAAGGAGTTTTTTTATTTTTAAGACATGAACAAATATCTCATTGCTGGTCTAGGGAATATAGGTGAAGAATATTACCACACTCGTCATAATATAGGCTTCATGGTGCTCAACAAATTAGCTGATGAGCATAAAGCTATATTTGAGTTTAAAAAACTTGGTTTCATCACTGAAATAAGGGTAAAAGGGAAAATAATTTACCTGCTAAAGCCTACTACATATATGAATTTGAGCGGTAAGTCTATACGCTATTGGCTAAAGGAAAAAAAAGTACCTCATGAAAACTTGTTGGTGATTACTGACGACGTAGCTTTAGATTTTGCAAAAGTAAGAACAAAGCCAAAGGGTTCTTCTGGGGGGCATAATGGTCTATCTAATATAGAGCAACTTTTAGAAACGCAGCAGTATGCACGTATGCGTGTAGGAATAGGGAATGACTACCCCAAAGGAAGGCAAGCAGATTATGTACTAAGCCAATTCAATGCAACAGAAATGGAAGAAATGCCTTTTCTGTTAGATAAATGTGCCAAAGCTACCATTTCATTTTGCTTGCAAGGCATTCAACCCACTATGAATCAGTTTAATGGCTAAGGGGTTATGTCTGTATGTCAATACGTCCCTAATATAAGCCCATCTACGACGGTTTATAGTCCATGAATTTTGAGTATCTAGTAGTTAGTATCTA
>WTJX01000203.1 GCA_011524675.1 Cytophagales bacterium | reverse complement strand
CAGCAGGAAAGATTCTGAATATGCTCGAAGCTGCCGACTTATTATTTTTGGTTACATGGCTGCCTGAGCCTTCCAAAAATGAAGAAGCAATACTCTTTGAAGGAAACATCAAAAACATGGAGCATATCGCAGCTGCATCTGCTGCAATTCAAAATGTTTTGATTGGTGCCAGTGCAAGAGAGATTCCGAACTACTGGTCATCGGGAGGCGTACTAAAACAAGCTTCCCTAAAATCACATCTCAATATTCCTATGCAAGAAATCTTATTAGGTGCTATTTTTCTATTTCCTAAAGACAGTGAAAACAAAAAAGGGAAAATAGTGGAAGGAAAGCTCAGAAACACAGGAAAAGAAAAAAGCACATGGGCTAAAAACATTGAGATTTCATAACAGTTTAAGAAGAATGCCTTACATCTTTTCTGATAATAACAAGGTATTCACTTTACCGATTGAGGATAATGGTAGTTCATCTAAAAAAACAATTTGTGCTGGCATTTGATATCGAGCTACCCTAGCCTTCAGCCAGTCTTTAAGCTCTGTTTCTGAAACCGAAACACCTTTTTTTAATACGACAAAAGCTTTTAACCTTTGACCAAAGGAAATGTCAGGTACACCAATTACCGACACCTCATAAACCTGAGGATGCTGAGACATGACATTTTCTAAGTCTAAAGGATAAACATTTTCACCACCAGAAACAATCATACTATCTACACGTCCTTTCAAAAAAACTAATTTTGTTTGGTCAATATAAGCCAAATCTCCTGTTTTCACCCACCTACTCCTACCTTGCCTTACACTCCATTTACTTTTTACTTCTAACTCTCCTATATCTTCTAATGAAGCAAGCCTAAGTGCAACCCCATGAATTGCTTTACCCAGTGCTTCTGGGTACTGTAACAAATCTTTTGGTGTTGCCAAAATACAGAAACCTGCTTCTGTAGTACCATAAAGGTTATATAAGACACTTCCTACTTTTTGAAACGTTTCTGCTATCAAGCTTGGACTTAAAGCAGCCCCTCCAGAAACAATTCTCTTTACTCCTTTTAATGCGCTTGATGAAGCATTGAGCATGCGTACAAGCATACTAGGAACTAAAGCTACTACCTGAATATGGTTTTGCTCAATGATCCGAATAGCTTTCTTTTCGTCAAAGCCGCGGGCTATATGAATTTCAGTTCCTAAAAGAATAGATACTATCATAGCTGCTAAACCAAAGCCATGATAAAATGGCACAGCGATATAAATACTTTTGAACCTTTGAAGCGCTATTTTATTTACCAATGCTGAAAGTGGATATAAAAAATCAATAAAACGCTGCCTTCTACTGACAGCTTTGAACTCACCTGTAGTACCGCTAGTCAACACGGTAATTTGTCCTGACATAACCTTTGCCAAAGGATTAACAAATCTATCCAACGATAAGTCTCTTTGGTTAACTTTCAGTTCATGGATTAAAAGATAGTTGATACCTTTTAGTACAAACTTTTTTGCCAACTCGTGATGCTCAAAAATAAGTAAATCGTATGCATACTTTTGACTGAGCCTATCCAACTGTGTTTTACTGATTTCAGGATTAAGGAGTACCACATCTACACCAATCCGTGATAATGCAAACATCAATACAGAAAAATCAACAGTGTTTCTTGATAGAATAGCTACTTTTTGTCCCTGTTTCAAATGATGCTGTTGCAACAAACAACTTGCTTGATTTAATACTAAAAGATACAGTTCCTCATAAGTTAGCTGCTGTTCTCCTTGTACCAATGCCACTCTATCCTTATACTTTGTAGCACTATACAAAAGCAACGTACAGAGGTTAGTGCCTTCTTTAAGCATACTTTTCATTAGGATGATAAGTCCTTTGGGCATCAATACACCTATACGAAATAAACTGATAATTATAGCGATCATAGTAATTTGATAAGTCTGGGAAACGTACGAGTACTAGACTGTCATTTAAGAAATAGTGAACAATGAAGTCACAAAAGCAAAAAACGACCTTTTGATTTTTGTATAGTTCTAAGGCGACAACTCAACACCCTCCTAGACGTTTTACTGAATACTACAGAAGCTAATTCACCCAAAAAGCTCCACCAAGGCTTACACACCTGTCTTTTTGTAAGCATACAATGACATATTATCCTAGCCACATGCTCGGGGTTCATAGCGGGCATCCGATCATATATTTTAGTCGGAGAAATCATCCTTGTTTTTACGAGAGGGAGATAGATACTAGTAGTATGAACCTGCATAGTGTGAATTTCTGGCATAGCACATCTAAACCATTGATCGAACGCTGTTTTTGATGCCTGATAAGCTGCCCAATAAGGAGCAGGAGCCATCAGCACACTCAAGGATGATATATTGATGATATGACCTTGCGATTGACTTAACTTAGGCAACAACGACAAAGCTAATTTTACAGGTGCTTCATAGTTTATTGCCATTGTCCTAGCAAAATCATGGTATCTATCTAAAGACGCTAACAAAGACCTCCGAATAGACTTACCCGCATTATTGATGAAATAATCTATCTTGTTTTGGTGTAACAAAAATTGAATGAATGAGTCTATTTCTTTTTCGTTTCTTAGATCTGCTGCAAAGACTACTGCTTTCCCACCCCTAGATGCTACCTCAGCTTTTAGTGCTTCTAGTTTATCTTTAGTTCTTGCCACAAGAATGAGATATGCTCCTGTACTCGCCAACTGAAGCGTAAGACTTTCTCCTATGCCATAGCTAGCCCCTGTGATGACAATAGTTTTATCAACAAGAGCTTTAGTAAGCTTAGAAGCATTTACTCTTACCGATGGAAACAGTAGTTTTTCTATTAGGCTATATTTACGTTCTTTATTTTCTGTCACTTCCTACTTGTGTTCGATCCCGTAATGTGCTATCAAAAACAGCTACACAACAATTTCATAAATATCCCATACTCAACAACTAAAATTATCAAATAATTATTAGCTTTATATACAAAAGCTAAATATATTGTTTTGCTGTAGTAAGCATCGTACCACTTAATACAGGCTTATAAAACCAACGTATATGTATCAATCACCTTTCCCCACCTTTGTAGCACCCAACAGCTATGACAAACAATCTATCGTAAAACAAAAAAGAAAAGCATTAGTAGATTTTGAACTGGGTAAATTCTCTAAACTAGGAATCAACAAAAATGACTTGATTTCACTTTTTGATGAACTGAGTATCAAAGAAAAGTATGAAAGCCATCTAAAAATATTTCACGACAAAAAAACGCTTAACTTTTTAACTATTGGAGGCTTTGATGCAATAAGAGACTTTTATCAAACATCATTTAATACCATACAAACTAACGAGCTATCTGCTTTTTTTGAAGAAAGGCTCATCAAAGAGTATAAACAATACTGCAATAGTTTGAAATATGATGGATTGAGATACGCCAATCTCATTACTTCTAGCCTAGACATCTTATCCCAAGAGCGCATATTTGCAAAAGTTTCACAAGACATATTACATGTTTTCAATACCGATCTCGGCACTTACTTTGATCGAGTGTTGATGATAGATGTTACCGAAGCAAAGTTTACACATAGAAAAACATTTAGTAAACCAGTGGTAAACTTTGTTGCTTCCTTACCCACACCTTTTGTAGAGTTTAAATTTGAATACGAAGGATATTTAAAAGTGATGGAATCCATGATCGTACATAACCATCCCGAGAAATACCTCCCTTCTTACCACAAACTAAAATTACTTGAAATAAAATATGAACTAAGCACCTCTGCTAGTGAAAGAGAACTACTCAAAAATGAAATAAACACACTAAAAAGGACGGCAATAAAACCAAGAGCAAGTAAAGAAAGCAGTTCGTCTTCTAGTGATGGAAACGGTGCCTACGTCGCATTACGGGTTATAGGCTTTATCATTATCATGATAAGACTAATGGTTACTTGCTCTTAAGCGTAATATTTTGTTATATATCACAAAAACAATCGCTCTGCCCTTTTGAGTACTAAGTCGTTAGTCTATAAGCTTTTAGCCTTTGGACTTACAAGAAATAGTTCTTTTTAGCTTTAACTCAACACTAATCACTATAAACCCTTCATTTTTTTATTACTTTAATTTCTTCATTCTATAAAGCTCTATCCTATCCCTCTCTTTAATCTTTGATCTCTAATCCTTAATCTTGCGTACCACTTTCGTGGAATAAAATACTGCTCTTTCGAGTATCTGGTAGCTAGTATTAAGTTTTACGTTTTCAAAATGTCAAAAAACCTTTCACCTTCAACGTTTAACCTTTAACTTTTCACAGCACAAACAATCAAGTCAAACAAGCCCCGTTTTACCACCAAAGTCTGCTTTATTGTTCTGTTGTTCTTTGTTTGGATATAAAGCATATAGTGCGTGATTGACAGACATCAGCTCAGTATAGTTTTGCTTTTCTAAGGCTTTGTCTCCCAAAGCAACTAAACGCTTCACTTCTTTTTGATGTTTTTCTTTGTAATGGTCAGGGTTTGAATAATAATGAAAGACACTAATCGCAAACTCTGGTGTATGCTTTTGGATATTATACCTCAAATCATCAAATCGTTCTTTCAATTTATTGATCCTAGCAATGTTAGCAGAAGACAAAATACTCTTTTCCATCCCCCTAAGGCTTTCATACTCTTCCTTGTGTATAGGCTCACCTCTCTGCTCTACATAGCTTTTACAATAGTCTCTCGCCTCAGTATATTCCATTTGTGCATAGGTCAACTTTTTATTTTTAGTTAGCTGATGTATTATTTTAGCACACTTTCTTTTCTCATCTTGAATTCTATATTTCTCATCCGTAACATCATCTTTACTCAATGTCAAACATTTAAAATAAAGAGAATCTACCTTTTCTGACAACTCACTGAGGCGTGCAGAAACCTCATATTCTTCATTATTATTTGCAAGATTAACCTCATTGGCAAGCAATGTCCTCAATTCATTAATCTCTTCCTGCAAGAGCGAAATACTTACATATCTTCCTGTAGCGTTGAACACCTCAGAAAACTCTTGATCTAGCATAGTGATGTAAGCACTCACCTTTACATCTCTCGACTCTGTAATCTCAAGGGTAATCTCCACATCCGCCCTCTTGATAAGATCACGGTTCAAGTCCTCCCCCTTGATCTCAATGATACCTATAGGCTTACAAGCACTTGGGATAGCGTCCGCCTCCCCCTCAATAAGGTTGATCGTCAGACAATCCTCCGTATTTTTTTTGATAGGCTTTGATACAACTTTCGTAATCGTCTTTTTCAACGGAAGAATAGAATTCTTTGTAAAAACAACTTCTAGTCTTGTGGTAGCATTGTCTGGATCATCTATTTCTATGCAAATGTCATTTGGCAAAGGTTGTCCATAAATATTATAATTACCATGAGCTATTTCTATAGTCTCATAATAAATAACCTTACCTTTTTTATTAAATACTTTTAGTTGGAACGTGTTCAACTGATTTTCAACCAATGTCAGTTCTTCTGAATTCATCTCTTGCAAAGTCTTTAGTCCAGAATCAAAACCACCATCGTTTCGTGTAAGGCGATACTCCACTCCCCTCTTTATCTTCCCTTCCACTTTCAAGGCAAAGTATTCCTCATCAAGTTTTGATGACTTCATATACGAAGACTGAAATGTTAGCTTTGACTCTTCCTCTACTTCGCTTTCTTCAATATCCGTCTTAGGAGCATCCGCTTTCAATGAACTAGCATAGTACGCTGCCCCTACAGCTACCGAATTAGTAGGGTCTATAGACGTATTGATAGGGATTTTAAATTCTTCCTTTAGACAAGCCCTTAGTTTAGGCAGGTAAGTAGAGCCACCCACAAGTAGCAGTTGTTGTATATCTTTGAGCCCTACATTATTGGCATTCACTACTTCGTAGGTAAGGTCTATCGTTTCTTGTATCACTTCGGTAATGATACTTTCAAAAGCCGTTTTGCTTATAGAATGATAAAAATCCACCTCATTACCGTCCAAGTCAACCGCTTCAAACTCTATATCCACCATCTCTTTGGTAGATAACTCTATCTTAGCCTCCTCGGCTACCTTCATCAACTTAAAAAACAGCTTATTAAACTTACCACTCTTGTTTTTCAGTTCTTTTTCGATACCTTCAAAGTTTCCTTCTTGTTTCAAAATAGGAATGATGAGCTTCTCTATAAACTGAATATCAATATCCACTCCTCCAAGAAAGTTGTTTCCTTTGTGATCGATCACTGTCATATCTCCGTCTTCCACTTTAATGACAGCAATATCAAACGTCCCTCCTCCCAAGTCATACACAAGCCACTTACCGTTCTTTTTAATGTCCAAGTCTCCTTTATTTACATAGGCAAGACTGGCGGCAATAGGCTCTTGCAATAAAAACACTTGATCGAAGCCAGCATCATAACCTGCTTGCTTGGTCGCATTAGACTGTACCGTATCAAAAGATGCAGGAATAGTAATGACAGCTTGCTTTATCTCGTCGGTAGTTTCAAAGGTTTTAAGTTCTTTTAGTACGATACTAGACAAAGCTATAGGATCAATCTCACGGTCAAGGCTTGGAACGTAAAAACTATCTGTCGTCCCCATCTTTCTTTTAAAGGCAAAAAAAGTATTTTCAGGGTCTTTCGTAATAAAAGCCCTAGCCTTATCGCCTACCAATGTTCTCCCATTACGGAAGGCAACCACAGAAGGTAAGGTATCTTTGAGTCCAACAGGGTTTTTGTATAGTTTTACTTCTCCTGCTTCATACTTGGCTATCACAGAATTAGTAGTACCTAAGTCTATACCGTAATTTATCATTTTTGCCATATATCTTTAGTTTTCTACGATTACGAGTCCTTTTTGAATTAATTGGTTGTCTTTGTAAAGGATAGGTTTGAGGACTTCTGTAATCATCAGTTTTTTACTCGGATCGCCATCTATTTCTGCATCTATATCAGTACGCGTATCTTGATAGCTTTCGTGCAATGGATTTTTCATGATAATGCCTTGCTCTTCAAATATACTCTTGATGCGAGCAATATTTCTATCTATTTTGATAGCATCATCAGACTTTGCACTCTTTTTTTCTATCTCAAATAACTGGTTGAGTAACTTTATTATTTCTTTTTCACTCATCTCTAGGAAATTAATCTCCTTAAATTAATCAAAAGTGATCGCAATCTTATACTAAATGAAAAACTTTTTTTATTTCTACAGACCTTCTTATCCTTAGCAGAAAAAGCTCTATCGACTATTACAAAGTAATCGAATCTGTGGTTTAGCAATGAGAGGGTAGTATACCAAGTAGTAAAAGCAGTTATATACTCATCATTCTTTTTATTCTATAGAGAAAAAAAACACCTATAGTTGAAGCTAAAAGGTTGACGATAAAAAAACTACTTGAAAAGGCTAAGCCCAACTCTGGCTTAAAAGATAAAAGTTTTGAACCTTCTAGAAAAACATATTCCCTAGCTCCTATTCCTCCATGAAAGAAAGGAAATATTAACGCCAAAGAAGATGTAAGAAAAAGACAGAGATAGTCAATAACTGCTTGCAAAGAAGACCATAAAGCTAAAGACCTTAAAAGCAAAACCGCAGAAACCAATTGGAGAGACTGTATCAATAAGGACTGCAAAAAAGTAGCCATAAACACCCCCGCAAAAGGTGTAAAAAACAGCTTTATAAATACATAAGAGACTGGAACAACCAAACAAAGCAAAATATAAAGCCAGTAGCTTTCTATATTAAAAACAGCTAAAAAAGAACTAGCCAGCATCAATACAATGATAAAGAAACATAAAGCAGACAAACCACTAAAACGGTCTAAAATAGACGCATGAATTAGCTCTTTAGTCTTAAGTTTATCATCATATTTCTTTAATAAAAACACCTTGTAGCCATCTCCTCCTATACCACCAGGAAGAAATAAATTATAAAACATTCCTACAGTGTATAGTTTAAAATTCAAGGACTTGGCAATCTTTACCCCTGCTACTTTATAATAAGTGAGTAATCTCAAAGAAGAAACAAATTGAGAAAAGATATAAAAAAACAAGGCTAGCAAAAATATAAAAGGTTTATCTCTTTTAATACTGACCAACATTGCTTGAGATCAACTTTTTCAGAGATAAAATATAATATTGCTACGGTTAACAATAGTTTCAATAAAAATATAACTTGCTTTTTTTTCATGATATGAGAACAAAAGACATAAACATATTGAGCAAACTATACCTTTTTTTCTCCGCCTTGGTAAATGTCTTTTACATTATAAGGCTTTTTCTCTTGCGACTCAAAATAAGTTCTCATTTGTAATTCTGCCACCAATCCTACGGTTACTAACTGTATCCCTGAAAGTAATAATAAAGCACCTAAGATGAGTAAAGGCCTCCCTCCTATTTGTTCTCCCATTAGTTTGATAACCAAGAGATAAAAGTTAATACAAACTCCTAGCACAAAAAGGATAACAC
>WTJX01000699.1 GCA_011524675.1 Cytophagales bacterium | reverse complement strand
TATACAAGTTGCTAAAATACTAAAAATTAACTCATTTATTTTTACCTTTGCTAGCAGTAATTAAAAACATTAGACGATACGTAAGGTATGAGCAAAGAAATTTCTAAAGTTTACGACCCTAAAGCGGTAGAAGAAAAATGGTATCAGTACTGGGAGGAAAACGATTATTTTTCTTCACAAGTAGATCAAAACAAAGAATCTTATACTATCGTCATCCCACCGCCCAATGTTACAGGTATCTTGCATATGGGGCACATGCTCAACAATACTATACAAGACATCTTGATCCGTAAAGCCCGTATGGAAGGAAAAGAAGCATGCTGGGTACCGGGTACAGATCATGCCTCTATTGCTACCGAAACCAAAGTTATCAATAAACTAGCAGAGCAAGGTATCAAAAAATCAGATCTCAGCCGAGAAGAGTTTTTGAAACATGCTTGGGAATGGAAAGAAGAATATGGTGGCATCATCCTCAAACAGCTACGCAAGCTAGGTGCTTCATGCGATTGGAAACGTACAAAATTTACCATGGACGCCCCTCTTTCTGAATCAGTGATACAAGTATTCTGCGACTTATATGAAAAGGGATTGATGTACAGAGGTGTACGTATGGTCAATTGGGATCCCGAAGGACAAACGGCTGTTTCGGACGAAGAAGTATTGCACAAAGAAGTAACTTCTAAGCTTTGTTACCTCAAGTACAAAGTTGAAGATTCAGAAGAAACCATCGTCATTGCTACTACAAGACCAGAAACGATTTTTGGAGATAGTGCGGTATGTTTCAATCCCGAAGATGAACGCTATGCACACCTAAAAGGCAAAAAACTTATCATCCCTATTGTCAACAAAGCTATCCCTATCATTTTTGACGAATATGTAGATAAGGACTTTGGTACGGGAGCATTGAAGGTTACTCCTGCCCATGATGTGAACGACTACAACTTAGGGAACAAACATCAACTGGCTACGATAGATGTACTGAATGATGACGGTACACTCAATGCTCATGCGATGCACTATGAGGGCAAGAATCGTTTTGTCGTACGAAAAGAAATCCTCAAAGAGCTAGAAGAAAAAGGATTACTAGAAAAAATAGAGGAAATCAAAAACAGTGTAGGTCTTTCTGAAAGAACCAAAGCCGTCATAGAGCCAAAGCTTTCTATGCAATGGTTCTGTAAAATGGATGAATTGGTAAAACCCGCCTTGGAAAACGTATTGAATGGCAATATTGGTGTCAACCCCAATAAATTCATCAATATGTATCGCTCTTGGTTAGAAAACATCAAAGACTGGTGTGTATCTCGCCAACTATGGTGGGGGCAGCAAATACCTGCCTATTACTTACCTTCTGGTGAATTTGTTGTTGCCAAAACCAAAGAAGAAGCTTTGGTAAAAGCACAAAGCATAGACAAAAACATAAAAGCAAGTGATTTGACGCAAGACCAAGATGTATTAGATACTTGGTTTTCTTCTTGGCTATGGCCAATCTCTGTATTTGATGGCATTCGCAACCCAAACAATGAAGAGATCAACTACTACTATCCTACCCAAGTGGTGGTAAGTGGTTTTGACATTATTTTCTTTTGGATTGCACGTATGGTGATCGCAGGTTATGAGTTCAAAGACGAACTGCCTTTCAAAAACATATACATCACAGGGATGGTACGTGATCCTAAAGGACGCAAAATGTCCAAATCTCTTGGAAACTCACCAGACCCACTAGATTTGATGGATAAATATAGTACCGATGGTGTAAGAGTGGGTATGTTACTGTCTGCCCCTGCGGGCAATGACCTCTTATTTGATGAAAAGCTTTGTGAGCAGGGACGTAACTTTGCTAATAAAGTATGGAATGCTTACAGACTGATTCAAGCTTTAGAAATTGATGCCGACAAAACATTACCAATTGAAAACAAACTTGCAGTTGAATGGCTAAATTCTAAGTTCAGTCAAGTAGCCGCTCAAATTGAAGACCACTTTTCTAAGTTTAGAATATCAGATGCGCTTATGTCTGCGTATAGGTTTGTATATGACGATTTCTGTGCTATTTACTTAGAGGTCATCAAACCACCATATGAAGGAAAGATAGATCAGCAAAGTTACGATACAACCATAGACTTTTTTGAATCTCTGCTAAAACTATTACACCCTTTTATGCCTTTCATCACGGAAGAACTTTGGCAGAGCATGAAAGAACGTACTAAAGAGGATGCCTTAATTATCGCAGAATATCCAAAAGCTAGTGACTACGATCAGGCTATTTTGGATAGATTCACTCAGATCAAGGAGGTTATAAGTGCCGTGCGTAACATTAGAAACAACAGAGGTATTTCTCCAAAAGAACGCTTCAATGCCTTTGTCAAAACAAATACTCCTGCCAACTATGAGAATGCTGACAAGCTCATCATGAAACTTGCAGGCTTGGATAGTTTTGAGATTACAACTAACAAACCAGAAGGTTTTACTTCTGTAGCGGTAAATGCTGACGAAATATATATACAGCTTCCAGA
>WTJX01000122.1 GCA_011524675.1 Cytophagales bacterium | reverse complement strand
ATAGCAGTAGCGTTTTCCAAACCTTCAACAGTAGCATCTGCTTGATACCCAATAAACGTATTACTATTTCCTTTAGCATAAGCTCCCCCTGCTTCAAATCCAATCCCTGTGTTCTTTGAACCCGTAGTATTTCCAATGGCAGGAGTCTGATCTTTCCCTCCTGCATTTTTACCAATGTATGTATTACTATTTCCTGTTGTATTGTTAAACCCTGCCTCATACCCAATAAATGTATTACTCGAAGCAATATTATTCCTTCCAGATAAAAAGCCTAAAAAAGTATTTTGACCTCCTGTAATATTTTCTACCCCCGCAGCATAACCAATAAAAGTATTCTGAGCACCTGTAATATTTTTTTGTCCTGCATCATAGCCAATAAATAAACTAGCCGCGCCTTCATTGGTAATACTCTTCTCCCCTGCCCTATAACCAATAAGTATATTTCTTTTTTGATTACTTAACTCTTTTCCTGCACCATTACCTATCACAATATTTCGAACTCCAGTAACACTACTATTATCCCCGATCACAATACTAGACTCCCCAACTGTACTCAAAATCTTTATGGTATCTACAAGTAAAGCATAAGTATCCAAATCCAAATCTGTTGTAGCCTTATGACTCCCTAAATCATCAGCTCCAACAATAGAAGACCAAACGGCAGATTTCCCTGCTCCTTGAGATGTCAAGACCTGCCCTGCTGTTCCCAAATCACCTACATAAATAGAGTCTGTAATCAATGTATCCGATTTCAAATCTCCTTTTACTTCTAACTGTGCTGTTGGAGTATTGAGTCCCACACCTACCAAGCCATCTTTTGTAATAATCATTCTTGGTGATATAGTACCATTGGTAGATAAGTCATCCCCATTAGTAAAAAATGCCATATCGTGATTTGACCAAGTAGCTATGGAAAACTGGTCTGCAATACCAGAGAAACCTACATTATCATACCCTATCAGCCCTCTAAAAACACCTGAACTATCTGTCCATTCAGTATAAGAAGACCTATCCTTAGTTTCAGCTTGGATATATTGAGCATTATTATCACCTACAACATGAAATTTCCGAGCTGGAGACTTCGTATTTATACCCACATTACCATTTTTGGCAATAGTCAAGGTAGAATCATTAAAGAAAAGATGATCCGTCAATCCTACATTAGTACTTGTGGGTACTGTACCGTTACCAGAAAAAATCCCATTACCGTCATTATCAATCGCTTTCCAAGACGCATTTCCATTTGCATCAGACATTAGTACATAACCATCTTTTGCCCCATTCTTGATAATAACACTGTCAAACCTAGCCGTACCATCTACATGTAAAAGCTCCAAAGGAACAAATGAACTATTCGTACTAATAGCGACCGTGTCTGTACTTAATATTTGATTGGGAGAAACCGCAGTCCACAGCGCCGCTTCAACATCACTGGTATTCAATGCTCTCCAT
The DNA here is from genome assembly GCA_011524675.1 of Cytophagales bacterium. Classification (GTDB taxonomy): domain Bacteria; phylum Bacteroidota; class Bacteroidia; order Cytophagales; family JAAEPT01; genus WTJX01. The sequence goes on along the minus strand of WTJX01000122.1, from coordinate 7,004 downwards.
TGTTGAGCACTAGCGTCATAATATTTTATTTGATGAGTAGTCGAATCATATACCGTCAAACCATCGGCTTCGAGTCCTACATTAGCAACAGGTATCGCATTCATCTCAGTAGTGCTGAGCTGTGGTAGAACCATACCCTGTGGGCTGGTAGAAGCATTAGGTACTTTGATATGTAAAATTGCAATAGCAGCATTTGGTGTTGTAGTACCAACACCTACAGACTGTGAAAACAAATAATCAACAGAAAGCAATATTAAAACAATAAAAACGAAACGTTTGAGCTGACCCATGAAATGACTATTATGCTATTTAAAAAAATGTTTCTAAGTGAAATTAATACGATAAAAAAACAACTCCATTTTACCTAATCAGAGTAACTGCACCCGCCCTCGAGAACGGTTCATTAGTATTACCTCCTTCTTCTAAAAATTCACCAACCAAAGTATAAGTATATACACCAGACTCTAGATCAATACCAGTATTATGAGCTTTACCATTCCACCCCACCTCAGAAGCCTCTACATAATCTGCTGTCTCGTAGACAACCTCACCCCACCTATTAAACACCTTCAATTTAAAGTTCTGATCTGAAATATTTACTCCGTAACACTTAAAGACCTTATTTTCATCATTCTGAGCACTATTCGGGGCAAAAGCATTCGGCAAGTACAACACCTTATAGGTTACGAGTCTTATTGTTACAGAATCTATCCCTACACAACCATTCACTGTATCCGTAACGGTAAGCCTGATCCCACGCTCAGTTGAACTCCCTGGCAAATACTGCAACCCGTCTATACGCTCATTTCTTACCGTATCATATTCATACACAACATCAACACCATCTGTTAACTCACCACCAAAAAACCAACTGTAGGTATAATGACTCTTGTCTTCCGTAAAAAGAGTGGACGAATCTAATACCGCAAACTCGGTAACAGTAGTCGATAATAATTGAGGTGGGTCTTTCACTATTTTTGCTTCCGGTCTTCCCACAACCAACACACTATCAGTCGTATCTTTTGCGATTCCACACCCATTGTCAAAAGTAAATTCAAAAGCAAACTTATTATCTACATCTTCATCTTCCACCACATATTCCGCCTTTACAGAATCTTCATCTACTAAAAACCCATTATATTCAGAACCTAAAACAGACCATCCGTATATATTTTTTGAGACTATAGGATGAATTGATTTTAGCCCAAGAGAAGCACTAATAGGAATACTCGTTTTGTTGCAAGCGATAGAAGGTAACGCATCAAAGGAAAAATTAGGTTTAACTATTTGGCTTAACTGAACTCGAATGGTATCCTCGCAAATATCTTCTTTCATTGCTAAATAAATAGTAGAGTCGCTTGAAGGGTTAAACGTAAAATCCTCATCTTTACTCAACGCTACGTTTTTAGATTTATCTAGCCAAGTGTAATCATCCACTTGCAGCGCTTCAACATCAGTATCAATGGTTACTTCTGCTCCTTGACAAAAAACAGTATCATACTCTCCATTAGTTCCATAAATATTTACTTGTGCCAACACAGGTTCTAAATATTCTAACTGTAAAGTTTCTGTAGATATGCAGCCCTTGTTATCAGTATATGATGCCTTATATTTTCCTGCCCTAGCAATCTCTATTTGAGCATCATATTCATCAGAAACAGGCTCACCGTTGTATTCCCAAACATATGTCCCTCCAGTGGAAGAAACATTAAGCTCAGCTATAGCAGACGCCCCAGAGCAAAAAGAAGCATATGTACTATCTTTTACTCTTCTTACAATACTGTTCCCTTGATCTACGACCAAATATTGATCTTCTACTTCGTCAAACACTACCCCTACAGGAGTATTAAATGAAGCGTTAACTATTGCATCGTTTGTATGACCTGCCGTCTCATAAACTCCAGCAAGAGGAAGTAAACTATCCGTATCTGTATCATAACGAGCCAGTTGATGAATATTTGCCAATGATAGAATAAAATAACCATCTTCGGTAGAGATAATATTCGTTACCTGCCCCAAATCAGCAGCAGCTAACCTTGGAGAGACCTTTACATTTTTAGTAACTATCGTACTATCGTCCAAAGAAGCTAGCTTTAAACTAGTTCCGTCCGCTATCAATAGTTCGTTCTTTTCATTAATGGCAAGAGCATGTAAGTCTCCAAAGTCGTGATAGTATAACTTAGGAGAAGTAGGTTGTGTTTCTCCTTCCAACAAACCTATCGTAGAAAAACTCCCATTATCATACACTACCCTTATCACATTTAAGCCATCATCAAGGACATAAATATTTTTAGCACCATCAATTGCCAGATCAATAGGGTTTTCAAATATACCGCTCACCTTATTATCTCCTTCACGCGAGCTAGTATTCAAAGAAGTACCGTTACCAGCATATATTCTTGTCATGTTTCCATAAAGAGTATTAATTCTTCTTATCATCTTGTTTTCACTATCAGCGACAAACACTTGACTATTATAAGTAGCAAGCCCTAGTGGTTTTTGGAATTTTATTTTTGGACTAGCATCAATCCGATCAATGATAGCACCGTTTGCAAGTTTTATAATTTGGTTATTTGTAGCATCAGAAACATAAATACTCCCATCATTTATTTGAGCGATATCGAAGTAATCCGCCGTACCACCTAAGCCCTCAGAATAATCGGCAACATAGGTACAATCGCGTACTTGATCACTTTTATCAAAGCTAATTTCGGGCTTCGCTTTGTAGTCTACTTTCAAGTAATTAGTCGTATCGTTACAAAAATTATTGTATGTGATTATTGCTGAATAAAACCCTCCACCAGTGGCCTCATACAACAGAATAGAATCATTAGGATTTGTAACTACGGTACTATCTTGCCAAAGTACTTGATTAATTGCTACCGTAGCATCATCAGTACCCACAGTATCAATTTCCAAGATAGCCGATCCACCTATACATCTAGGAGCATCCGCATCTTCAAAACGTAAGAGAGAAGCTAAGGATGGACACACAAAATCTACCGTACCTACAAAGAAATAAGGACTAGCTTCAGATCCCGTAACGTTACTTTTAACAAAGTTTAAGCCTAATTGAGTGTCAAAGCCACTATTGTATAAGCCCAAAGTATCGTATGTATTGCTGCTCGCTAAGGAGTTATTATTCATAACTACCAACTGAGCAGGACTGAAAGTTACGCCAGCAGCCAAATCATTATTATCAAAAAACAAGCTTACATGAGCACTGTCCACATTGCCAGAAATCAAGTCTACTCTCCATGACCTTTCTGCAAAAGTTTTATGACTATCATTATCGGTAGTACCCGTATTAGAATAAATATTGGTCTCAGCTCTAAGAAAAGGAAGTTCTCTCCAAATATCTCTAGCAGATGCAACATCATCAGCGTTTGTAGGAGCAGTCCAATTAGTAGGAGACTTGATGCCTTCAATCAATACTGGACGGTAAAAACCATCATCACCAGTAGGTAGCAATACATCCCCAGTATCTTGTACAAAAACTCCCCCTTCAACATAAGAAGTTGTACCCTCTACATGAATACTAGGACCATAAGTAAAGGCTATCGTATCATTATTAGACTCAGCCTCCAACACACCATCGTAGAAAAAAGCATTTTTTGCCAACAAATTCCCTTGAACCATTTTATGGCCTCCTCCATCAATCACAAGGTTGTGAAAAGCAGTCCCGAAACCACTAGCATTGTTTATATATTGAGTGTCAGCCGTAGCCGCAAAAGAAATTATACCTCCTCCACCATAACCCCCATGTTCATTTTGCCAGTCTCCTTTTATAATGAGACTATCTTGGTTATCCTCGAAAGTACCATTTAAAAAATATGCTGCACCACCCAAAGATTGATATAAAGAATTGATAATGACTTTACCTGTTGAATGAATAGTATCATAATTTACAATAGTGTCTGCATGTAAACTAGCAACACCTTGTCCCATGATATACAGATAGGTATCCTCAGTAGTAGAAGAGACTTCTAAGCGAGCATCATCAACGGTTAAGTCTGTAGAATCTACATACAAAACAGTATTCTCAATATATAACTGTGCCCAAGTTGATTGAGAAAAAAATAAACTGATTAGTAAAAAAAAACATCTTAAATATTGATTCATTCTTAGCTATTGAAAATCATGTTTGTTAAAATAGAAGAAGGCTTTGCATAACTAAGGCTTTGTACTTAGTCAAGGCTTTCAAACTTTTGAAACCATAGTTTACTTTATAACTGTAACTTATATCATATGAGATACTTGCGCAAAGCCTTCCAAAAAACTATAGCTCATTCCGTTCTATTACCCTCATAGCTTCATCTATCACCAAATAAATCTTATCCAATTCCTTTTGATTGATAGTATACGGAGGCATAATATAAACAATGTTACCCAAAGGTCTGAGCAGGACATCTCTTTCAAGAAAAAAATCGTATAGTTTGTCCCTTATGTTACTAAAATATGAGCTTTCTGTTCCATTGTCAATCTCAATTGCAAAAACTGTTCCTAAGCTTCTCACTTTCAAAAAAGCATACTTTTTAAGCACATCCTTAAAATGCTCATGACTTTGCGCTATCCAAGCAATCTTTTTTTGAATTTTATGATCCAACAACAAATCTATACTTTGGTTAGCTGCAGCGCAAGCCAAAGGATTTCCCGTATAAGAGTGTCCATGATAAAACGTTTTATAAATATCTTTATCATGAAAAACACGTTCTATTTTTTGAGCGCAAGTCGTTATTCCTAAAGGCATAAATCCACCCGTAATGCCTTTCGAAAGTGCAATAATATCAGGCTTATGCTTCAAATAATCAATGGCTAAAGTCTTTCCTGTCCTGCCAAAACCCGTCATCACCTCATCGGATAAACACAGCACCCCATACTCAGCAGCAATAGATAATAACTCATCCAACACCTTAGGTGAGTACATTCGCATCCCCGCAGTTCCTTGAATCAAAGGCTCAAAAACAAATAATGCTACATCCCCCTTAGCTAGTTCTTTTCTAAAAGCATCAAAGGTGTTTTTTTCTTTTTCCCTTTCGGGGAATGGTATAAAGGCGACATCATAGAGCTTTTCTTGAAAAGGTTTATTGAATACTGAGGGGCTACCTATAGACATCGTACCAAAAGTATCCCCATGATAAGCGCCATCCAATGCTATTACCCGTTTCCTTTCTTCACCAAGGTTAAACCAATATTGTAAGCCAAGCTTAATCCCTACCTCTACCGCGGTACTCCCATTATCAGAAAAAAACACCTTTGAATGTGTAGATGGCACTACCCTTTTTAGCAATCTCTCAGCTAACGCTACAGCAGGCTGATGTGTAAAACCTGCAAATATCACATGCTCCAATTTTTTTGCTTGTTTTCCAATTGCCTTGGCTATCTTCAAATTGGCATGTCCCAAAATATTTACCCACCAAGAAGATACTGCGTCAATCACCTTTCTACCATCTTCTGTATATAAATAAACACCTTTTGCTTTTTTTACTGCCAAAGGCACTCTCTCCGAAACCAAAGAAGTATAAGGATGCCAAACTAAGTCTTTATCTTTTTTCCACCACATATTCTTACGCTATCTTATTATACTACCAATGACATTATTTATCACTAGCTTATTACCAGTTTATTTTGATTAAATCTAAACAAGCACTAGACGACAAAACACCAAAAACACTTTTTGATTTTTCGTCATTCGACTTTTCTATTTATCCGTAAAGATACATAAGAATACATTGTAGGAAGGAGGAAATAAATAATTAACAATAGAAAAGATTAGAGAGAAGTAGTGTGGCTTGGTAGTTTGTGCCTACAACCACAGTAAATTGAAATAATGAAGATTCCAATTTACTGTGGGAGGGTTTACTGATTTACGATTTAAAAAAAGATTCACGTACAGACGTAGAGACGTAATGACATAAAGACGTTGTCAGCTGGATTCCATTCCACGAAAGTGGCATAATTTAATTAAGAATTAGGATAGATTATGAGAGTAAAGCTCATTAGAATTAAGACATACTTTAGCTAGTGTTTACCTTTTATGATGTAAAGAGTAAAAGCATTAAAAAAATCAAGACATAAGATTCTTTCTTACTTTTTCTGCGTAGTGCTTCACCACTTTTTCATCAACAGTCTCTAAAGTAGGTATGCTCAATAACTCTTGATAACCCGAGTATTGTAAGATATATTTTTTTGATGCTAGATTTTCATCTCCATTAAATATAATACCTCTCACCTTAAGCTTTCTTCTTTTCAATTCGTTGACAGTGAGCAATGTATGATTTATACTACCTAGATAAACATTAGAAACCAATACCACCTCACAATCGAATTTATCTGCCAAATCTATTACCAAATGGTCGTCATTTAGTGGTACTAGTATACCACCAGCACCTTCTGTAACCAAATACTCATTCTCTATGGTGGGAAGTTTTATCTTTTCTATATCAATAGTTACACCTTGTTTTGCTGCAGAAGAATGTGGAGACTCGGGAGCATCTAATAAATACGATTCATTATGAAAAACACTTTGAGTATTAGAGACCAAACTCATTACTGTTTCTTTATCCGTTTCAACATTTCCAGCTTGAACTACTTTCCAATAATCCGCCTTTAACGCTTCTGTTACAATGGCACTAACCAAGCTCTTTCCACTGTCAGTACCTATTGCTGTAATAAAATAGTGCTTCATCTTTTTCTTATTTCAATGGTTTCAATTCTATTGTCTATCTCGTAAAACGAGAAAATATACCTAAAGGAAGTTTTTTATTGAATTTGTCTTCTAAATATAACTCTCCCGACTCAATGTCATGAACTTTAGAAAAGTTTGTTCTGATCAAGGTCTCCGCTATCAGCGGTGAAAAGCCCATAGAATATAGGTTCAATACACCAAAGCTATTCTTACTATCCAAAATTTGAGAACACATGTGTAACAAACTATTCAGTTTTTCTTCTAACACCCATTTTTCTCCTTTTGGACCTCTCCCGTAGGCTGGTGGGTCTAGTAT
>WTJX01000147.1 GCA_011524675.1 Cytophagales bacterium | reverse complement strand
AGTTTGCCAAACAATATGTAAAAGCAGGCTTTAAAGTATATGGAACTGCACGAAAACCTGAAAGCGCCACCGACTTAAAAGCTACTGGTGCAGAGGTTTTAAAACTTGACGTTTCAAGTGAAGAAGACATCAACGCTCTTACAAAAACATTGAAAGGCAAAAAAATTGACATTTTGATTAATAATGCCGGATATTTTGGACCTGTAGGCATAGGAGAAGGAAAAATGGCTGACATTAGTAGTGTAACACGTAGAGAAATGACAAGCTGTATCAATGTAAATACCTTAGGACCTCTTTTTATTACTCAAGCACTTCTTCCAAATCTAAAACTATCTGACACACGTAAAATCATCAATATCTCTACGCGCTCAAGTATGCTTAGTAGAAAATCACACGGTGCTATTGGATACAGTGTAAGTAAAGCAGGGTTAAATATGGTAACCGTTACTATGAATCATTATTTATCGAAGCAAGGATTTATTGTCATATCACTTGCTCCTGGTCATAACAAGACAGATATGGGTAGTGAAAGAGGAAAACTCGAACCTCATGAAAGTATTTCCAAGATGATCCCTCTCATAGACTCTCTCACACCTGATATGTCAGGAAAATTCTGGTATTATGACGGAAACAAACTAGCTTGGTAAAGCAAGTATTTTAATTCCATACAATCATACAAACAACCAACATACATTAATATATCTATGAAAAAAAACAACACAACAAACCTTTTCACCAAACTTACACAAATAAAACCATCCGAAATAAAAGGAGCTTTCGTTTCATTTATTTTCCTTTTCGTTTTGATGGCTTCTTATATGATTATGAAGCCCGTAAGGGATGCACTTCCCAGTGACTGGGGAAATGTAGGCTTGGCACAACAGTGGAGTTATACCTTTATTGTCGCTACCATTGCTGTTTCAATCTATAATTTTTGTGCTTCAAAAATACCTGTCAAACGCTTAGTCCCTAGTGTTTTTGTCTTTTTCGCAATCACTTTCATCCTTATTTACACCGCAAATAAACTCAACATAGGCACAGCCTACTTAGGTAAAATATTCTATGTTTGGAGTAGTGTATTTAGCCTGTTTCACATCTCAGTCTTTTGGAGTTATATTTCTCAACAATATTCCAAAGAAGACAGCAAACGTGTTTTTGGATTTATAAACGTTGGAGCAAGCCTAGGAGCTATTAGCGGCCCTCTCTTAATCATTCTTCTCGCAAAGAAAATAAGTGTAGAGAATATCCTATTGATCACCAGCGGGGCTTTATTCATTACTTTACCTCTTCTTGCTTACCTCAATTACTATTTTTCCAAGAATACTAGCCAGACAGAACAAACGCTCTCTTTAAGCTCAAATCCGTTTTCAGGATTTCAAGAATTCATTACTCACAAAAGGCTACTAGGTATCGCTGCGTTTATTTTCATGTTTACAGGCTTAAGCGCATTTATGTACACTGCACAAACAGAGCTTCTTTCTGATTTTTCAAGAGCAGAGCGCAAAACATTATTGGGTAGCGTAGAACTAGCTACCAATATCCTAACCATTATCATTGGTATATTCGCTACCAATCGTATATCTAGAAAATTTGGTATGAAAACTTCATTGTCGATGGTACCTTTTATTCTCGTAGGGTTAATATTATTACTCACGATCAATCCAGCGGTTATGTTTGTTCTTGCCCTTCAAGTAGTACGTCGCTCTGGTAACTATGCAATCACACGACCTGCTAGAGAAATATTATTTACAGCTGTAGACCGAGAAGCACGATTCAAAACAAAGCCTATTATAGATGTTGCCATCTACAGAGGTGGTGATGTTTTTTGGATTTGGATCATCGCTTTTCTTGGTGATGGCTATTTAGATTTAGGTATAACAGCTATCCTTATCGTTGCTGCTGCCGTTGTTTTGCTATGGGGATTTTTAGGTGTTTACCTTGGGAAAAAACATGATGAAACTGATACTCCTACCACAAAAAAATAGTCATACTTTCATTAGTTGAGCGGATAGATAAGGATTAGTTCCTTATCTATCCTCTCAGTTTCAATACAATTTAGGCGGTATGTATTGATATGGTTTATGGTGCTGGGTTTGAAATGATTCTTTGAACATTATCTAATTCAGCAATTATTTCATCAGATAGATCATAGTTTATAGAAGCTATGTTTTCCTTTAGCTGCTCCATTGTTGTTGCTCCAATAATGTCTGAACCTACAAACGGTCTTGAATTTACATATGCTAATGCTAAATGTGTAGGTGACATATTGTACTTTTCGGCAATCTGAAAGTATAACTCTGCTGCTTGGGTAGAGGAATCACCACTATAGCGTGCAAAACGTGGAAATAGATCTAAACGAGAATTTTTTGGTACATCACCAGATCTATATTTACCACTCAAAACTCCAAAGCCTAAAGGAGAATAGGCTAAAAGTGAAATGTTTTCTCTCATTGATATTTCTGATAAGCCTACTTCATAAGAGCGATTAAGTAATCCATAAGGATTTTGTATGCTTAG
>WTJX01000615.1 GCA_011524675.1 Cytophagales bacterium | reverse complement strand
TCAGGGTGAATATAAGGTGTACGCTCATCATAAGGAGTATTGATGGTAGTATCCATTAATACAGGTGTCGTCCATGTAGTATCGTTTATTCTTTGGCTTGTATAAAGGTCTTTTTGTCCTTCATTATTTTTGACCATATATACTGTCTGCCCATCAGGAGAAAGGCATGCCGAAAATTCCATTTGCGGAGAATCAAATATAGGCTTTGGCTCTTCCCACTCTGCCCCTACCTTATGAGTAATATAAATATCTCTGTTTATTTTATTTCCCTTAAATAAAAACATGCTTTGCCCATCGTGAGAAAGCCCTACACAGGCATCGTTATTAAGTGTATTGAGTGGCGGTCCTATATTTTTTGCCATCTCCCATTTATCGAGTGTTTTATTAGAAACATATATCTCTTCCAGACTTCCTTTTTGCTTCCCATAATGTTCTGTACGATAAGAAGAAAAATAAAGCTCGGACTCGTCAGCGGTAATCAAGGGAGTGATATCGTGCTCATGAGAGTTTATCGTTACCCCCATATTGGTAACAACAGCCTCTACAGGCTTAGCAAAAAGAATCATCCCATAATTACACTCTGAAATTCTTTTACGCATAATTTCCTCATCAATAAAAGGTACAGCCTCTTGGTAAAAGCTAATCGCCTTTTCAAAATGGTTTGCTATATGATGTGCTTCCGCTACAGTAAAATTTAATTTAGGATTTTTTTTTCTTTTCAATCGAAAGGCTCTGTCTGCATGATAGGTGGCCGCTCTAGCATCGTATAGACCAATGTAGCATTCTGCCAAACGATAATGAATATACATGTCTGAACCTTTGGTTTTCAAGGCCCTCTCATAATAGATTGCAGCACTTTGAAAATTATGATTCATAAAATGCTTATTGCCAAGCGTCATACTTTTCCCTAAATCATCTTGACTCAAGGCTATAGAAAAGCGCACAAACAACAATAAAAAAAAACACAGCTGTTTAGACATATCATTTGAAATTAAACCCGCACGGCGGGAGCGAATAAACTAAGGTCAGAATAGCTCTCACCACACAAGGAAATATTGAAAATACAATTTCTCATTTTTAACCACATGAAACCCGCACGGCGGGAGCGAATAAGCTAAGGTCAGAATAGCTCTCACCACTAAAATGCATGATTAAAAAACGTTCTTTGAACTAATTATCAGTTAGAGTACTAATCTAAAGACTAGATACTAACGACTAAATACTTTTGTTATTCATCTAGCTCTAAGCCTTCTAATATATCTGCCAATTCATCAAAATCTTTGTATCCAGGTCTTATTTCTTTACTTCCCAAAAGGTTTATACCTACACCAGCATCAACAATGTGTTCTAGTTGCTCTTTATTAATATCACCTCCTAGCAAAACAGGATACTTTATGCTAAAATCATCACTTAATGTACCTTTGATTAAAACATAAGCAACATCTATTTCTTCTTCTATATCTTTTACTTCACATTCTAGAATGACTTTCATCCCCTTTTTTTGAAGGTGAGGGAGTATACTTTTATCTTGTATTTGTATATAGTCAAAAGGAAAATCTTGAATTTTTTGTTCTATTTCTTCTAATGAACTGGACTTGAACTCTGCAACATAAGTGCAGCCTTCAATCCAATCTGTAATTTCTCTGATATCTGTAACAGATATTGCTTCATCGGTATCTAGTAAAAACCCTAACATTTCTACTCCCATTCCTGCACAATATCGTGCATCTGAAAGATTACTGATTTCTCCTACTTTTACGGTTGTTTTGAGCATGGTATGGCTATATATGATTACATTACAAACATAAGACTTTGTACTCAAAATTAAGAAAATGTTTAACTTTCTATCGTTTAAAAATGAATATTTTACGAGACTAGATTCAAAACAAACACGATATGCTTTGCTAGTTTTGATGTATGAAATCTAATGAAAAACTAAACTGATGAGCACTCAATCCGGTAGACCTATTATATCTCAAATATTCAAATGAAAAAGACTTCAACGCTTTCTTGCCAGATTTTGAGCGTATCAGACCATTGTAAGGAGAAAGTCGTAAACCTATGCCTAACTGATGACTATAAAAAGCAGATAAATCATGATCGCTAGTATAGTATACCTGATCTAAACTATGTTCTTTGTATGGTTGAAAGAAATTGGATTTTGTTTGCCTATAAAAACGATAAGAAGGGTAAAACGTTAAAAAAGGAATCAGCTTTACAGGGGTTCTAATTTGTGCCGTATGGCTAGTGATACCAAAATCATCGTAATAAAAGCGGTATGTCCATTGTGTTATTAAGAAGCTCCAGGCAAAATAATTGGCTTTTAACGCAATAGGCAGTTTAAAACGTGTTCTTGGTAGGTTTTCTACCTTAGCTTCTGTTTGCTCTATAAAAAATGTTCGATGAAAGGGTGTAGACAACAAACCTTCTTGTAAAGTAGGTGCAGTAGCCAACATCACATTGGTCCTCTTATTGATGACTTGTTGAAAAGAAAAGTTCAGCGTATACGTTTTTCGCC
>WTJX01000036.1 GCA_011524675.1 Cytophagales bacterium | reverse complement strand
CTTCCAGTGGTAAAAGTAACTACCGGTATGTCTTTGATAAGAATACTTTTGGTAATACTATGGGTACAATTTGCGCCTGTGGTAGTAGCATTTACCACTACATCATACCAGCCAATACGCTCAAAGGTAAAGCTAGTATCTTTGTTTGCGGTAGCAAGCAATACATCACCTGTAGCACGCTCGGTTACTGTCCAGTCATAATTTAAACCTACAGGAATGACAATATCCAAACCTTCAATTTGACTTTCAGTATTATTTTCTAACCTAAAAGCTACTTCCGAACCTACACAGTAACTTCCTCTAACAGAAAAATCTATATCTGGATTTGGATATACTCTTACAGTATCTTTCTGTGTGTCTCCACACATAAACTGATTATTGGTTTCTAAATTTATTTCGTAAATACCCGTTTTGCCATAAAGAAAGTCAGGAGAGGTCAAAGAAGAAGTATCAGTAGAAGCCCTCGTAACTCCAAAGTCCCAAGCATAAAGCAAAGGCAAACTCACGGGATCATTGGTAGAAGCATCTAAAGAAGTATTGGTAAGTGTAAGCGTTTCTCCTAAACATAGATTTTCGTCAGAAAGCTCAAAGTCTGCCGTAGGAAAGTTTGCGATATTGATCTCTACAGTGTCAGTACCACTACAACCATTAGGCGCAGTAGCCATAATCACATATTTACCACTCGTGTTTACAAGTAAAGAGTCCTGAGCATAGTTAGCTAAGCTTTGATCTCCTATTTTTTCCCAAGCAAACTCGTAACCCAATAGTGCATCTTGGGGTCTTAGTTCTATATCTCCACCAGTACAGAAATATTGTATATCATCACCCAAATCTGGCACAGGAGGATTGCTACAGTCTAATGATGAAACAGTAAACAAATTACAATTTTCACAAGAATTATTAGCAAGAGGTACATCTTCTACCGAAACGATATAACCGTTTTCTTCATCAGATATATCTAAAGCAGTGTGCCAAGTGTTTCTCCAAAGCGCACCATCTCTGTTTGAGAACCATCCACCCAACTCTTCCTTAGGCAAACCATTTCTTTCATTCTCATAAAAAAGTAACGCAATACTATCAATGGTCGCATTATCAGGATTTTCTATTTCAAGACGGTAACTTCTCTGCGTACCGCCAGCATCCCCTGCATTAGTCTGAGCAGCAAAGAGACGTTTCACTTTCATTTGACGGCTATCGAAAGTAACGCTAGGTTTTATAGAAAATCCTATCCCTCCAAACGTATCCAACTCACATTCAGTCTCATTACAAGCGATGAATCTACTTGCTATGATCTCACTTTTTTCTGTTCCTGTGATGGCTTGACTATTAGATTCATTCTCAATAATACCAACTAAATGTTTCCTATTACTGTTTCCATTCTCATAATCCCCCATTTCTAATTGTGCGTCATTGAGATGTATAGCCGCAGCATCTAAGTGTAATATGTATTCTACATTTAAGGTATCGTCTATCTGTAAGCCCTGATTATTAGATACTCTTGCTCTAGGGATATACACATCTCCCTTTACATACTGTGTAGCCGTACCCACAAAGTTTACTAGACCTACCTTTTCATAAAACTGATCTAACTCCTCTACAGTGGTAATACTATTTTCTATATTGATGTTATTTACTATACCATTATTAACCCTTTGACTCAAATCTTGGAATACGTCATCATCAACATGATAATCATCGATAAACTGTTTTTTAAAGATTCCAGTACTGTCGGTACTTGCACCATTGATAAGGTCTCCTGTGATATTGAAGACACCATTATTTAAAAAAGGATAATAATACTCATCACCAGCACTAGATACTACATTCCCATTTTCATCTGTGACGACCTCTGTACCATAGTCATCTATATAAAATTGATGTGTGTAATCTCCTTTTAAACTTACCTCAAAGTGCGGTTTGATACAAATCCTTGTCCCTTTATTGAGCACAGGCGTTTGAGCATACGTTATAGTTTCCAAGCCTACAACTACAAACGTCAATACGAAAAATAAAAATCTTAGCATGGAGTATAGTTTTAATGAAATAAGATATACAAATTTAACTTTTTAATATGTAAAAAACTGAATAAACAGGAATTTTTTTCAACTTTTCACTCACTAAAACACCCTCCCTATAAAGATGAACAAACAGCAAATTTTATACATATTATTAAAGACAAACACAAAAATACTCAACAGACTTGTTTAAGAAGGAACTACAAAAGGGAGCAAAATTCGTTGTATTTCTAATATTGCATCTCCATTATTGTGATGAAGTTTAAAAGAAGCAGCGACATTTATTTTAATAAAACAGGAAAATCAGGAGTTAAAGGCTTTCAAGAGTTATGTGACCTAAGACGTAGGCTTCGGTTTATAGCCATGAGTTTTTAGCTTTTTAGGAGTTGACTATTAACTCTTTTTAGTAGCTAGTCGTTAGTACTGAGTATCTAGTAAAGTAGGTCTATAGTCGATAGCTAGTATTAAGTACAAAGTCGTTAGTACAAAGTATGAAGTAAAATTA
>WTJX01000581.1 GCA_011524675.1 Cytophagales bacterium | reverse complement strand
TTCATCTAAGGAAAAGTAACATGAAAAAATCTAGCCTTTATTACTTTTTTGCCTGTAAAAGAGCTAAACGGGCTTAACCGAACGCTTACAAAAATACTTATGATAAAAAACGGCTGTTTTAGTTCATCTCATCGTTAGAAATACGCGCTTTAGCTTGCTAAAGCTTTGCTTTCTGCCTTGACCTGAACTAAAATCACTCGTTTTTTAAAATACAATTATTTTTGTCTGCCTACTTAGTTAAAGAAGACTTTGCATAACTAAGGTTTTGTGCTTAGTCAAGGCTTTCAAAATTTTAAAACCGCAGTTTACTGACTGTAAATGAGGGTTTTTAAGTTTTGTGTAACGCTGAATAAGGGCAAAAGATGGTTTTGTAAAGTCTTCTCATAATCAATAACGCTAAGCATTCTTTAACGTCTTATGTCTAAAAGTCTTAAAATCTTAATATCTCAAAGTCTTAATATCTCAACATCTAATTTAAGATCACAAACTCTGATCTTCTGTTCATAAGGTGATGTTGTTCACTACAAGCCCCCTTAACACCACAATCACATTTGGTCAATGGCAGAGGCTCACTTTCGCCAAAGCCATTAGCAGTAAGGCGTGCAGCATCTATTCCTTTTTTGATCATATAGTTTTTGACATAGTTGGCTCTTTTTTTTGATAGAGCCATGTTGTATGCCTCATTACCTCTACAATCGGTATGTGCTCTTATTTCTATCTTTATCTTATCATATTTTTTCAGTGTAGCTACTATTTCATTGAGTACAGGTATAGAAGCTTGTACGATTTCCGCACTGTTATATTTATAATTGATGTCTATCAACACCTTAGGAGCTTCTTCATACTTTTCCTTTGTCTTACTTTTGATAGCTGCCTCTAGTGCTGTCTCTGGCTCTTCAAATATTTCTTCCTTCTCTACTTTTGCTAACAGCTTAGGCTCTGGAGCATTGATCGTAAAACTGCCTGTATTGAACTCTGTGCCACAAGTATTTGAAACACAGGTTACAAAGTAAGTACCTGCTTCTTCAGCGTGAAAGGTAGGAGTTGAACTTGTTTTTAGGTACTCTCCATCCTTGTACCATTTAAATTCTTCATATATCTCAGAATTTCCAATATCTAAATCTACGTAGTGATTGGCGTAATAAGATACCTGTCCCCCTCTTGGTATGAGATAAGGTTCAGGAATGAAACCACTAAAATAACTTGCTGCACCGATAGCGTTTGAGTTATAGTTCAACGCAACATTGATGATTTTGTCTGACTTGATTAAAATATTGTTTACATCAAGAGGAATATTGAAACGATGAGACACCCAGTTGATATCCATCTCTTTTGGAAGGTTTGATTTGGTGCTATTATATTCTTTGATAACCTCTTTGGTATCGGTATCAATGATTTTTACGTTAGCTCCAACCTCTGTAACGATACTCAATAATACATAAGCCCCTAAAAAGCCAATGTCAGACACAAGCACTTCGTTAAATTTTTGACAGTTACTCAGAGGAGGGACAAAGTTTAAGCTGCCAGTCATAGGTTCTAAGTTTCCTGCTGTGCCTTGATACACATAGAAATCTTTTTCAGCCTTGAGGTGCATATTGCTTTTACGTGTGTAATTGCTCCCATCAATGATGTGATAGTCTCCAGCATCAAGCTTGATAGTGTTTTCTTCATCTCCATTGATAGCGATGTACGTACTATCAAAAGCAGCGACTACAATAGGACTCTCCATCTCATCCATACCTGCTCCTCTTACCATGATGTATTCATTACCTATAGAGTTGATAGGAACGATTTGATCTATACCATTGTCCCAGCCGGGGACGCTGAGAGGGTTTACACCTACAGTACTTCCACAGTTGACAGCGATAGGTTTGGTGGCAGTAATCTTTGTACCAAAAGCATCATTTTCACCACCTTTTGGGGTGTCTTGTGCCGCTCTTTCTGCTATGATGTATGATTGTCCTTTGTTGAGGGTGAAGGTATGGTCGGCAGTAGTCTTAGGATCATCTTTTTTCTTTTTCAATTTATAAAAATTAACTCCTTTTTTTATGTCGCTAATGGTTACCTTAGTGTTGTTTTGTGTTGCCATGATGGATATGAAATTGGAAGGGGTGAATGCAGTAATATCCTTTCTATAGCCTACCAGCATATGACCTGTACGGAATTCTTTCCCTAGGCCTGCTACCCCTTTGGCAGAGAGCGAAAAACCTTGCGCTTCCGATAAATTACGCACATTAGCATAAAATGCTTCTTCACAGACTAGTTTCAATCCGCCCTTATTCAGCCTTTTGTTCAAGTCCTTCAAATAATAAAATACTCCCTTTGAGTTAGGGAAGTTTCCTAAGTCATAAATAGTGCCTTTCTCTTTACTTACTTTTATACTATCGATCAATATATTATTGCCCTCATAGATTTTTACATAGATAGGTTTTTCCGAAGGAGTACTTAGGAAGAGTCTGTGTTGGTTTACCTGTATGTCTGCCAAGGTGAAAAAAGGAGGAATATAATGAATTTTTGAAAGTTGTCCGTAGCCTGAGACAGTAAGCATACAGATCAAGGATAAAGCAAATAGTTTTGATTTCATAAGTGTGTGTTATATTTCTGTGATGTTATTTGAACTTTTTTGCTCCCGCAGTGCAGGTCTTTAAAACATAAAATACCTAATATTTCATAATAAACTAGAAATAATGTTATTTTATCTTAGAATAGTTTAATTTATAATTATACAAATATATGATTTTATATATAACTATGAAATGTTATTGCTAATTATTAGTGTTTTAATTACATTTTATTTGAGGGAAGTGTTTAATTCTACTTTACGAAGTTAAAACTGACCTTTAGGAGATCAGTTTTTAACATAACACTCTCCTTTTTTGCCCCTAAAAGGGTAGGGCTGACTGTTAAGAAAATATGTCTTAGCATAGTTCTAAGGAACAGTCAGTTTGAGGGGGAGTATTGGTGAAAACGCCCTAACTTAGCAAAGTAGAACTAACTGCTAAAAGCTTTAGCCACAGAAAGTATTTAGTGAAAAATCAAGAAAAGCTAAAACACAACATGTGGTTTACCGAATGGGTATCCTTCTACTGAATCATGTTTTTATAGGCAATTTCATAAGAAGAGACGACTAGGTTACTTCCTTCAAACCTGATAAGTAATTCAAACTCATTTGGTATATGCTTGTCAAAACTGTCAAAAAGGAAAGCTTTGAATTTATCATCGTATAAGTTTCTAATGACAAATTTTCTTTCTGTATCAGAAGAAGCCAATATAAATAAAAGTGATTTACCACTTCCGGTTGTGATTTTTTTGAGTAGTAGAAAAGATTGCCTTATGGTTTTTCCTTCTTTTTTTATTAAGCTTGCCCTAAGCTTGGTGCTATCTTGTTCTTGTACGAGGTGAGTGATCTCTCCCACCAAATCACCAGTATTAGATTTAAATTTAAAATTTGAATTAGAGAAATATGCAGATAAGCCATACAGTTCACCTGATTCAAATTTACTAATAAACACAGTATTGCTTACAGGCATCATGCCATCCATCACACTAGAACGCTTGATTTGACTTTCAGCATAATTAGTGTTCCACTCAGACTTTATTTCTGCTGCAAAGAGTAGGTTATCTATATCTGAGTGGGTAAAGTCATAGCCGTGCATTATTTTCTTTTCTGGGTACTTGGATGTAAGCCCAAACATTTTATAGTGTACATGAGGAAGTTCTACATCAGAATCATAGATGTAGCGATGGCGTTTTAGTTTTTGGTCATACTCTGAATAAAAAGCCCTGTCTCCTACAATAACATCTAATGAATGTTCATAATCAAAAAAATGGCTCACAAAGGAAGTCTTAGTACTCACATTGTTAGTTGTTTTGTTAGTACTAGATCTGCTCACTAAAGAAAATACGAAACATGTGATGCTGAGCAAGAGCAATGCCGTCAACACCTTAAATGTCAATAGCGGTTTTCTCATCACTAGCGAATAAAGACTTTTTCCTTGTCGTTCTTGTCTTTGCAGCTTTACTAGATAACTTGACTTTGCCACAGACAAGCGGTAATTTTCTTTCTTGCCTTCTGTAAGGTAGTGTAAATCCAATAGTTTTCTCAACTCTCTGATTTTACCCCTCATCTGAGTATCTCGTACATTATGACTTATATTAGTGTCATCATTTCCCAGTAAGTCAATCGCAATCGTAGTGGACTTAATATCTCTTTGCTGTTCCTCTGCATCTACGAGGTAGAATAGTATTTTGATGAAAAAATCCTTTCCAGAAAAAGATTTTGTTTTTTCTAATTGTCTTATGACTTTTCTTTTTTCTTCAAAACTTGCCTTCATGAAAAACCTATCTAAATTATTCTATTGTTCAAAGTTATTACTTTCCATTCTTTTAAGATAAAAATATAGTCATTTTTATTTTCCTTATTTTTTAAGTGTATAAAAGACTTATTTGTTTTTTTATTAATCTATGTTTTTGTAGTATTTGTGTTGTTTTTATTGGTGTTTAGCTGTAGTAGTCGCCGTTTTTTTTTGAGTTCTACAGTATAAACATCTGTAGCTTTTGTCTCAGATGTTAAAATATAGATATTCGTCCCAGTCAGTAAAAGAAGGCTTTGCATAACTAAGGCTTTGTGCTTAGTCAAGGCTTTCAAAATTTTAAAACCGCAGTTTACCTAGTTGTAAATGAGGATTTTAAAATTTTGTATAACGCAGAATAAGTGCAAAAGATGGTTTTGCAAAGCCTTCTAAAACATAATACTTATAACCAATAAAACACATGGAGGATCTAGTTTCGGTCGGGTTTATTCAAGCCTATGTGAGTAAGGATATTCAAAAGAATAGACAAAAAACAGAAGAAAAAATTATTCAGCTTGCTCAAAGTGGTGCTCAAATCATATGTTTACAAGAGCTATATCAAACAATATACTTTCCTTTTGAAGAGAATGAAGAACATTTTGAGCTTGCCGAAAGTATTCAAGGAGAATCTACACGACTATTTCAAAAACTATCTGAAACCTATGGTATTACTATCATTGCTTCTTTATTTGAAAAAAGAGCAAAAGGTTTATATCATAATACTACTATAGTTACTGGCTTGAAAAATAATGAACTAGGCATTTACAGAAAAATGCATATACCAGATGACCCTGGCTTTTATGAAAAATATTATTTCACCCCTAGCGATGATGGTTATAAAGTTTTTGAGACACCTTTTGGTAAAATAGGTGTACTCATTTGTTGGGACCAGTGGTTTCCAGAGGCTGCAAGAATTACTGCTTTGAAAGGAGCTGATATTTTGTTTTACCCCACAGCTATTGGTTGGGAGTCGGATAGTCCTGATGATCTGAAAAAAGAAGAATATGAAGCGTGGCAAACAATGATGAGGAGTCATGCAATAGCTAATGGAGTTCATGTGGTGGCGGTAAACAGGGTAGGCCTAGAGCAAGACACATCTTTTTGGGGTGGTTCTTTTATCTGCAACCCTTTTGGTAAGGTCCTGTACCAAGCTTCTCATGGCAGTGAAGAAATACACCAACAAACAATCAACTTATCTGAAACTGAAAAGTATAGAAGAAGATGGCCTTTCTTGAGAGATCGAAGAATAGACTCTTATCCTATAATTGCCGAACGTTTTTTGGGAGATGAGGTGTAGTTCTCTCCTTCAACTGAGGTTACTTTAAGTTTAATTTTGTAATTTTGCACAAAATTATATTGACTTTAGTATTAAAATATTCTTCATTATGAGAATTGCAGTTGTTGGAGCCACAGGTTTAGTTGGCGGAGAGATGCTAAAAGTATTAGCAGAATTTAATATACCTATCACAGAATTGTATCCAGTAGCATCAGCTAGGTCTGCGGGAAAGAAAATAGCGTACAAAGATAAGGAATACACTGTTGTTACCTTGGAAGATGCTTTGGCATTAGCTCCCGAAATAGCTATTTTTTCTGCTGGTGGTGGTACATCCTTAGAGTGGGCACCAAAGTTTGCAGCTGTAGGTACTACCGTTATAGACAATTCTTCTGCATGGAGAATGGATCCTACCAAAAAATTGGTCGTTCCGGAAATCAATGCTAAAGAATTAACTAAAGAAGATAAAATAATAGCGAACCCTAACTGCTCTACCATACAAATGGTGTTGGCGTTAGCTCCACTGCATCAAGCTTATAAAATCAAAAGAATAGTTGTATCTACCTATCAGTCTGTTACGGGTACTGGCAAAGCTGCGGTAGATCAATTAATGAACGAAAGAGAAGGAAAAGAAACTGAGATGGCTTATCCTTACAAAATAGACTTAAACGTTCTTCCTCACATAGATGTTTTTCAAGAGAATGGTTATACCAAGGAAGAAATGAAAATGATTAACGAAACCAAAAAAATATTTGGAGATAACAGCATTGAAGTAACAGCTACTACTGTGCGTATACCTGTGATGGGCGGTCATGCTGAGTCTTTGAATGTTGAGTTTGAAAAAGACTTTGATGAAGCAGAGGTAAGAACACTTTTGGAAAATATGGAAGGTGTCATTGTAGAAGATGATGTTCAGAACAATATTTATCCTATGCCTTTAAATGCTCATAACAAAAACGAAGTATTTGTAGGAAGAATACGAAGAGATTACTCTCAAGCTAATACACTTAATATGTGGGTAGTGGCCGATAACTTACGTAAAGGGGCAGCTACAAATGCTGTCCAAATAGCTAAGTACTTGATCGAAAATGAACTATAAAAGGGATTACAAACCTTATCTCTAGAAGGCTTTGCAAAAAATGATTTTGCAAAGCCTTTTTATACTCATCTTTGGTAAGTCGGATAGCTTACAGTTTAAGCCGAACATTTTTTTTACTTTGTAGTTTCAAAATAAGAGTTCACATAATCAAAATAATTATTCTCATGGAATGGATCCCTCTTACTTCAGCAGATGGCTTAGAACAGATTATTCAAGATTCTGCCAATAAACCCGTTTTAATCTTCAAGCATAGTACCCGATGTTCTATTAGCTCTACAGCACTTAATCGTTTGGAAAGAGGTTGGGGCAATGACTCCACCATAAAGACTTATTTCCTTGATTTGATAACATATAGAGCTGTGTCAAATCAGATTGCGAGTACATTTGGTATAACACACCAATCACCACAAGCATTGGTAATCAAAGATGGTCGTTGCATCTTTGATGCTTCACACATGAGCATAAGTGCTACTGAAATCTTGAAGACTGCTTTAGCTTCTTAGTCCCACTTTATCCTCTCAGATTCATTTTGTCAAACTTGTCTTATAAGGCTAAATTCTAAGAGAAAAAGGTATGATAAAGAATCATCAGTATCTACATCTAAAACTACTACTTTCGAAAAGTAAGTTAAATAGAAATAGTAGTAGTTTTAAATTTTATGAAAGTTACTCCCCTCCTCAAACAGACTTATTATGTTTTTTCATTTCGTCTGTTAATTCCTCTACATATTTATAGATATAATTTTCGCTTTCCATATCTTTTAATACGGGATCTGATGTGTAAAGCAACAGTTTTCCTTCTCCTGTAAGGTGTTTATCATCTCCTAGGAATGAACTATCAAGAATAGATTCGTCGTCATCGACTTTTGTAGTTTTTTTCTCTTGTAATTGTTTTGACATAGTAGAGCTTGTAATTACTAAACCTATAACGATACCAAAAAAAATCAAAGGAGGAGCGGCTAAGACATAAGATAGAGCGGCAAATACTATTGAATTTAAAAAATATATTAGAAAAGCCCTCCCCCCATATCTTGAGCCTTCTAATCCAATTTTACTAGCCTTTTTTGACCAATAAAAACCAACTATAGCAGCAATTAACATAATTTTCTTGATAAATATAAAAACGAAACAAACAGAATTTTATTCAGTTGATTAAAAAAACAAGCTGTAGAGCAAAAATCTTCACTATAAAAATCGGCTATTTAAACCCATCTTACTTTAAAAAAAGCTGTTGCTTGCTACAGCTTTTTTTATTTATAATTATTTTTGTCTATCCAACCTTCAAATGTAATATTAATTTATTTTTTTTAAAATAAGTAGTCATCCAAAAATACTTATGATAAAAAACGACTATTTCAATTCATCTCATCGTTAGAAATACGCGCTTTAGCTTGCTAAAGCTTTACTTTCTGCCTTGATCTGAAGTAAAATCACTCGTTTTTTAAAACACGATTATTTTTGTCCGCCTACTTATTGCTATTAAAAAGTACAGATGACGTTATATTAATATTACTTGAGTAGAAAGAAAATTTGTAGTGACCTTTTACGCTAACTCTTACTCATACGAGCAACTAGACTCTTGAAATTATTATCAAAACAGAGTATTTCATGTACAAATTTTGATTAACTTATGAATTCATTTAAATTATATCATTTGAAAGCTTTCTTTTTCATATTGTTCTGTTGTATTGTCTGCCTTGGCTTTGGACAAAAGCCTGTTGAATACAATAGAGAAACAAGCTATGG
>WTJX01000734.1 GCA_011524675.1 Cytophagales bacterium | reverse complement strand
GTATATAAATATTGTATTTTTGAACAAATTTAGGTTAACACATGGAAACGATAAACGAAGTGCAGTCAGAAGATTCTAAACCACAAGCTGTAAATACTACAGCTGAAACGTCTTCTCACCAAGAAAATACAGCAGTAATAAATGACACTGCTGCAAATGAGCCCACAGAAGAAATACTTGAAACACCTTCTAACGAAGCCACAGACACAAAGGAAGATACTGTTGTAAACAGTACGACAACAGACACCCCAATAGTCAAAGAAGAAGCTATTCCAAACATAGACCCTATCGCCGAAGAGCTTAATCAGCTAAAATATGGTGACCTAGGCAAAGCGGAACTCATCAAAGCATTAAAAAAGCTAGACACCGTTTCCGACATCAAAGAGATAGACCCTATACTCAAAAAGATAAAGGAACGTTTCGATAGATTATTTGCTAGTGAAAGAGCCAACGCGCTCAAAGACTTTCAAGAAGAAGGTAACGCTGCCAAGGACTTTGAATATAAAAACTCAGAAGAAGACAGTACGATCTTCAATGAAATCAGCAGACTCAGAAAAAAGAAAACAGAGTACTTTGCTGCCTTAGAGCAACAAAAAGAAAGCAATCTCAAAAAGAAAAAAGCACTTATTGAAGACCTACGCTTACTCGTAGAAGGCGAAGAGTCTTCCGCTTCAATGGATTCATTAAAAAAAATCCGTGAAGCATGGAGAAGCATAGGACCAGTACCTAGCCAACACAATACCGAACTTTGGGCAAGTTTCAATGCCCTAATAGATCGTTTTTATAACTATAGAAGCATTCATTTTGAGCTTAAAGAACTAGATAGAAAGAAAAACCTTGCGCAAAAAATGCAGCTCTGCGAGAAAGTAGAAGCCCTAGAGCAAGTAGAAAGTGTGCCAGAAGCGGTAAAACTACTCAATGACTATCATGATGAGTTCAAGCACATAGGACCAGTACCCAAAGAAGTGCAAGAAGCTACTTGGGAAAGATTCAAAACAGCTTCTGACAAAGTATATGATAGAAGAAAAGTATATTACGAAGAACAAAAATTAGCCTCAGAGCAAAACCTAGTAAAGAAAAAAGAAATCATAGAAAAGGTAAAGCCCTACCTTGAGTTTAACTCAGACAGAATAAAAGAGTGGAACACCAAGACCAAAGAAGTACAGGCTATACAAAAAGAATGGGAAGCCATAGGTTTTGTACCCAAAGAAGTAGCACAAGAAATCAATAAGAAGTTTTGGGATAGCTTAAAACAGTTCTTCAAAAATAAAAGTGATTTTTTCAAAGAGCTAGACAAAGAACGTAGCCAAAACTTAGAAAAGAAAAAAGAACTGGTAGCAGAAGCTGAAAAAATAAGAGAAAACGAAGACTTTAATAAAACAGCTGACCAATTCAAAGCGCTACAAGCAAAGTGGAAAGAAATAGGTCCTGTCCCTGATAAATTCAGAGAAAGCATTTATGCAGAATTCAGAGTGCATTGCGATCACTTTTTTAATAGAAGGAGAGACCAACGTAACGAACAAGAAAAAGAATTTGTTCAAAACTTTGAAGACAAGAAAGCAGTATGTGCAGCCATAGAGCAACTAGCAGAAGGTGAACTAAACCTTGACAAAGCAGTAGAGCTCATGGAAAAACATGCCGCCATCGGTTTTGTACCTCGTAGCAATATCAAAGAAGCGAGAATACTTTTTGAAAATGCTACTACCAAACTATTACAGGCAGAAGGTCTAAACAAAGAGGACAAAGAAGAACTGAATGTACGCATACAAATGTCAAAATACCAAAACAGTCCTGACGGCAAACAAAGGGTAGATAGACTGATACAGACACTTCGCAACAAAATAAGTAGCATAGAAAATGACATCGCCAATATGGATAATAACTTATCTTACTTTGCGAGGTCTTCTAATTTCCCAAAACTCAAAGCTGAGTTTGACGAA
Organism: Cytophagales bacterium; assembly: GCA_011524675.1. Taxonomy (GTDB): domain Bacteria; phylum Bacteroidota; class Bacteroidia; order Cytophagales; family JAAEPT01; genus WTJX01. The sequence goes on along the minus strand of WTJX01000734.1, from coordinate 588 downwards.
AAGAAAGTGGTCGCAAACAAAGAAATAAAATCTTTGAGACAACAGATAAAATTGGTGAGAGGGTTATCTTAATTTAAGTTTAGTTCTACATAAACCGATATAACAAACTTATTGATAAAAACATTGGGTTTTATTAATTTGACCAGTAAGTTTACTTATAAAATTTTATCTTAACTATTTATTATTATCATTATGGCAATCATTGGAGTCTTTTATTTTGGATTTATTATATTTTTAATTGCAGCTCAATGGAAAATATACACAAAAGCTAACCAGCCAGGTTGGGCTTGTATAGTACCTATTTATAATTTATATATTTTAACGAAAATTGTTAAAAAGCCAGGTTACTGGGTTCTTTTTATGCTCATTCCTTTAGTAAACATAGTGTTCTTAATTTGGACGACTAATCTTCTATCAAAAGCTTTTGGTAAAGATGAAGGCTTTACTGTAGGGTTAATATTCTTAGGGTTTATTTTTTATCCAATACTGGCGTTTGGTGACGCACAATACATATTAGACGGTGATATAAAGGCTATTTCTAATGATTCTGTTTTAGATACAGATCTATTAAATCAGTAATTTTAATCT
>WTJX01000527.1 GCA_011524675.1 Cytophagales bacterium | reverse complement strand
CCCTTGTGTGTTAGACTCAACCTTCAACTTTTAACGTTGAACCTTTGATCTATAAGATTTTTGAAATATGAACAAGATAAAAGTCGTAAGAACGTAGAGACCTACAGACTTATTGACGTACAGACGTAAGGACGTAAAGGGCATGATTCCATTCCACGAAAGTGAAAAGATAAATAAAAGGAAAAATGTCTTTCATGCTCTTCTGTTTCAAAATCGTATAACTTTCTGTCTTTCGTCTTCCTGTCTTTCGTTCTTCGTCTTTTATCTTTCGTCTTTTATCTTTCGTCTTTTATCTTTCGTCTTTCGCTCTTCGCTCTTCGTCCTTCGTCCTTCGTCTTTTGTCTTTTGTCTTTTGTCTTCCTGTCTTTCGTCTTCTATCTAAAAGTTTAAAGGTCTTAAAATCTAGCTATTTTTCTTCAATACTACTCTTGCATGAAAGATGGCTTTGATGATCCCTTGCAAACACTCTATCGCGCCATTTCTGCTCCCTGGTAGTGTTACCACAAGCGTTTGATTGATATAGCCTGCCAATAACTGAGAGTGCATAGCTAGAGGACTTCTGTCCAATCCGTGCTGGTACATCGCTTGTATTACTCCTTTGGCTTCATAGTCTAACTGTGCTTGCAACGCTTTGATGAAAGGAGAACCTAAGCCTGTTCCCCCTACGGTAAATATTACAGGCACATCTTCTTCTACCCATGAGGTGATGGTGTTGATGATTTCTGCGGTGTCTGATGAAACAATACTGTATTTCTCGATACTGGTTTTCTCTTTTTCTAATAAAGCTTTGATCTCAGTACCTACGGTATCTTCTTTTTTGCCGTTGGCTATAGCATCCGAACAGAGCAAAATACCTGCTTTGTGTATGTGCTTACTAAATTTAGGCTTATCGGTTTTACCTCCTTTTTTCTCTAGTAGTCTGATGCCTGTAATCTGTATGTCTTTTTGTCCTAAAGGTTTGAGTAGGTCGTAAATGGTCAATGCAGCGACAGACAATCCTGTAAGTACTTCCATCTCTATCCCTGTTCTTCCTACATACTTGGCTTTTGCTACAATGTAGATGCCGAGTAGGATATCTTGTTGGTCTATGTATTCGAGGAGGGCTTCATCATCACTATAGTAAAATTCAAGTTTGAATGCGTCTATGCCTACGGGATGACAATGTGGGATGAGGTCTTGTGTCTTCTTAGCTCCGATAAAGCCTGCTGCTTTGGCAATATTAAAGAGATCACCTTTGGGCAGTTTGTCTGCTTTGGCTAGGTCTATAATCTCTTGTGAGCATTGGATCATGCCTATGGCTGTTGCAGAGCGTAAAGTACTGATTTTGTGGGTTATATCGTTCATGGGGTTACGTTATACGTTTTAAGTTTTAGGTTTTACGTTTTAGGTTTTACGTTTTACGTTAAACTAAGTTGTTGCTCATGGCTACTCTCACCAATTCTATCACATTTTTGACGTTGAGTTTTTTCATCATATTGAAACGGTGTACCTCTATGGTTCTTACACTTAGGCTCAATTTGTCTGCAATATCTTTACTATTCAGTCCATTGACAATGAAAGTAAGTATTTCTTTTTCTCTTTTTGAGAGTTGTGATTCTTTTTTGCTTTTGTCTGAGGCAGGTTTAGCCTTAAATTTTTGGAGGTAGCCTTCTGCCATGATACGAGATACATCGGTAGAGAAATACTTTTTGCCCGAGGCGACTATCTTGATTGCCTGTGCAAACTCTTCGCTATCGGTATCTTTGAGCAGGTAGCCCATGGCTCCGGCTTCTAAGCTGTCTAAGATATAGTCTTGATTGTCATGCATAGAGAGCATGAGGCATTTTGTGTCGGGAAACTCATTCATGATCTCCTGTACGGCTTCTATACCGTTTTTTTGAGGCATGGTAATGTCGATGACAGCTACATCGGGTTTGTATTCTCTTACACACTGAATAGCTTCAAAACCGTCTGCTCCTTCTCCTACGACTACGATGTCTTCATAGTCTTCTAGAGAGGCTTTGATGCCATTTCTGATCATTCTGTGATCGTCAATTAATATTACTTTTATTGCTTCCATAGTTGGCTAAATATAGTTTTTAGTCGATGGTCGATAGTTGATAGCTGATATGTCAATCGTAAAATCATAAACTTAGGTTCATTCATTTTTTTACTTCCACGTGAGTAAAGGCATAAAAAAGCAGTCTCTTTACTGATGATATACTTGTTTTGGCAACCGAATACCTAATTGCTAGTTTCTTAAGTCTTAAAAATCTCCAAGTTAGTAAAAGTAAGTAGTCGTCCAAAAATCTTTGGAATAAAAAAGTAAGCACTCCTTGATTGGCTGTTAGCTTTTTTAGTAATCAGTCCATAAGTTTTTGACTATTAAAAAAAACATAAAGCTATAATGACGAAAATACAAATAGCAAATTTCAAAAATCAAAAGTTTGTTTTTTGAATTCTGTTTTTTGGGATTTTGTTATTCAAATACTCTTGAGGTTTAAACGTTTTTTTGTAGTTATAAGCTGATGCTAACAAAGCCTTCTTAAAGG
>WTJX01000071.1 GCA_011524675.1 Cytophagales bacterium | reverse complement strand
ATTTGTCGTTTCGCAACACATGATCTTGTCTTTGATCGAGATAAGTAAGCTGTATGACATACAACGTATTTTTTCTCATGAGGGAACTGGCATAGCTATCACCTACAAAAGGGACAAATCCGTAAAAGAGTTTTGGAAAAATAATGACATCATTTGGGAAGAGTTTCAAAATAATGGTGTACAAAGAGGAAGGAAAAACCGAAAAAATTGGGCAAAAGAGTGGCATCAATTTATGGAAAGTCCTCAAGAAAATATTGTTTTTGATAAAACTTGTTTTATTCCTACTAGCGAACTGAATAAGCATAAAGACCGCTTTCAATCTTATAAGGCAAAAAAGACAAATAAAAGTTTTCAAGATGGAGGAGAACTAAAAGCGCATGAAACTTTACAATCGTTTCTGAATGAAAGGATAAGTCTTTATGCCAAGAGTATCTCTAAGCCAGAAGAAAGTAGAACTGGCTGTAGCCGATTGTCTCCTTACCTCGCTTGGGGTAATTTGTCGATTCGTCAAGCCTATCAAGCAGCTGTTGAAATAAAAGAAGAAACTACTTCAAAGAAACAACTTAGTGCTTTTGCTTCTAGGCTTAGGTGGCATTGTCATTTCATCCAAAAATTTGAGATGGAAGACAGTATGGAGACTGTATCCATTAACAGAGGCTATATAGCGATGAAGAAAAAAGTCAATAAAGCATATATCGAGGCATGGAAAGAAGGAAAGACGGGTTATCCTTTGGTTGATGCGTGTATGCGCTGCCTAAATGCTACGGGCTATATCAACTTTAGAATGAGGGCTATGCTTGTTTCTTTTTTTACCCATCACCTTTGGCAACCTTGGCAAGAGGCTACATACCATTTGGGACGGCAATTCTTAGACTTTGAACCGGGTATTCACTTCCCTCAAATACAAATGCAGGCTGGCGTTACAGGGATCAATACGCTAAGAGTATATAACCCTGTGAAACAATCCAAAGAACATGACCCTGATGGCTTATTTATCAAAAAGTGGTTACCAGAATTAAGTAATTGCCCTAAGCAGTTTATTCATGAACCTTGGCTTATGAGCTTGCTTGAACAACAACTGTATCAATTTGTTATAGAAGATAAGTATTTTATGCCTATAGTGAATATTAGTGAAAGTGCTAAACGAGCAAAAGATACTATTTGGGAGTTTAAAAAGAAAAAAGAAGTTGAAGTTGAGTCTTTAAGGATATTAGAAAAGCATACTATACCCAACTCAAAAAGATCTTAGATATGTTTCTTTTGTATCCTTTCGATAAAGCATCTTTTGTATTTAAGCTTTTCTCGATTTTTCACTAAACACTTTTAGTAGTTAGCAATTTTGGACTATTGACCATAAACTACAGATTCATTATCTAATTGTACTAGGCATTGTATTTATTTTTTTATTGCTTATGGGTGTTATATACAATGTGTCTTATAAAGACAAGAAAATCCAACGACAAATAGAAGATGAGGTAGGTCCATCTATTTCTATACTCGAACGCTTCCGTATGAAGGGGGTAGGTTCACAGCGTTTTCAAATCATACAGGCAAGTTTTGACATAGGGAACTATATCGTCGAGAATAAGCTGAACTTCTGCAATATTGAACTTAGAAGTTTAGGCTTAGTATTATATTTTCGTTACAAAAATGAAAATTATGTCTTTCCTATTGCCTACCGTAAACTGTCTTTTTATCAAAATGGTGAGAATATCAGTATTTATAAGAACAGTAGCTTTGTCAAACTGATTCCTGCTCAAAATAAAGCGCTTGATAGTACTTTTGTCAAAAAAATTCAAGACTTGAGGGCACGCTATATCTCAGAACCTTACCCTTAAAAAAAACAGCTAATGGAAGCACAAACAATCGATAGAATTATAGAAATGGCATGGGAAGATAGAACGCCCTTTGATGCGATAAAACATCAATTTGGAATCTGTGAACAGGATGTCATCAAACTCATGAGAAGGGAAATGAAGCCATCAAGTTTCAAAATGTGGCGTGCAAGGGTACAAAACAGAAACACAAAACATAGCAAGAAGCGTGTTTTTGAGGAAGGACGCTTCAAATGTAGTATGCAACGATCCATAAGTGCAAACAAGATTTCAAAAAGATAAGTAGTAGTCTAAAAATACTTAATAGTTGAGTTTTTCAGATAATAGACATAAAAAGCAAGATATTAGTCATTTAGCTTATAGATTTTTTGGTTCTAAGTTGTACGTTTTCGAAATAGTAAACCGAAGCCACTTCACTTTTAGTAACTTCTCCCCGCATACTGGCTTATCACTAAAAACAGACTAAGGTCTGTTTTCTTAACGCTCTGCCCTTTATAGTACTAAGTAGTTAGTAGCTAGTATTGAGTACTTAGTCAATAGTACAAAGCAAAAATTAAACACTGACAGTTAACCACTAATCACTAGTTATCTACCATTCATTCTTTTAATTACTTTAATTTTTTAATTCCTATAAAGCTATACCCTTCCAATCCACTCAACACTACATTATTAATTTTTCATTCTTAATTATTCATTA